>JBJTPO010000235.1:0-3435 GCA_046075145.1 Planctomycetota bacterium | reverse complement strand
GACCGATGAACACGCTGCGGCCGCGGGCCACGAAGAACAGGTCGCCGAGGATCGGGGCGTCGAGGGCGGCGGCCGCGGGCGTGCCCGGGTCGACGTCCCAGTAGGGGAGGAGCCGCTCCTCGACGACGTCGCTCATGCGCTGCAGTTCGTCGAGGTTGTAGCCCGGCGGCGGGAGCAGGATGCCGAACACCAAGTTGCGGTTGCCCTCGGGGAGGTACTCGACCTTCGGCAGCAAGAGCCAGGTGGCCACGGAGGCGGCCGCCACGATCACCGCGGAAGCGAGCAGCTTTTTCGGCCAAGTGGCCAGCAGAAATCGGTCGAGCCCCACCACACCGGCCGTGAATACTGCTCCCAGCCGAGCCACGGGATCGGACGCCCCGCCGGCCGACGGCCGGGCCGACCCCAGCAGCCACGCGGCGGCCACGGGCACGACGAGCACCGAGACCACCAGCGACAGGAGCACGGCGGCGCTGATTGCCAGGGCAATGTCACCGAACAGCTGCCCGGCCTCCTCCCGCACGAACAGCACGGGCAGGAACACGGCCACGGTCGTGAGCGTGCTGGCGAGGACCGCTCCCCAGACCTCGCCAGCCCCCTTCACGGCGGCCGTCCGCACGTCCTCGCCGGCGGTCCAGCGGGTGAAGATGTTCTCCAGCACCACCACGGCGTTGTCCACGAGCATCCCCACGGCGAAGGCCATCCCGGCCAGGCTGATCACGTTGAGGGTTCGGCCGCAGAGGGCGAGCACGAGAAAGGTGCCCACCACGCTCACGGGGATCGCCACCGCCACGATCAGCGTGCTGCGGACGCTCCGCAGAAACAGCAGCAGCGTCACGATCGTGAGGGCGCCCCCCACCACGATGTTGTCGCGAACCAGGCCGATCGCCGAGTCGATGTAGGTGGTCTCGTCGTAGACCACCGAGAGGGCGAGGCCGCGTGGCTGGAGGCCGCGGTCGAGGTCGGCCACGACCGCCCGCAGCTGCCGCATCAGATCGAGCACGTTGGCCCCCGTCTCGCGGGTGATCTTGACGGCGATGTTCTTGGAGCCGAACCGCCGGACCACGCCCTGGGGCTTCTTCGTGCCGAGCTGCACCGTCGCCACGTCGCGCACGTAGACCGGCTTGCCGTCGCGGCGGGTGATGATCACGCCCTCCACCTGCTCCGGCGAGCGAAACTGCCCCAGCGTCCGCACGACGTATCGGCGCTTCCCCTCCCAGACGTCGCCGCCAGACGTGTCCTGGTTTTGATTGGCGAGCGACCCGCGGAGGTCGTCGATCGTGAGGTTGCGAGCCGCCAGCCGCTGGGGGTCGACGATCACCTGGAGCTCGTCCTCGCGGCCGCCGACCAGGTCGGCCCCGGAGACGCCGTCGACCCGCTCGAGACGGGTCTCGATCTCGTTCTCGGCCAGCCGCTTGAGGGCCTCGACGTCGACCGGCGACGACTCGAGGCCCGCCAACTCGGGGTGGGCGGACACCAGCGTCCGCAGCCGGTAGAGGGCAAGGTCGGCCGAGCGAGCGGTGGCGACGCGACCGATCGCGGCGGCGAGGGCGGGGTGTTCGGCCTGGGCCCGCTGGAGCGTGGCCCGGTCGGGCGGGGCCTGGCCGAGGATCAACCAGGCCACCGGGCGATCGTCGGCGCCCGCCGTCTTGATCACGGGACGGTCGGCATCGATCGGCCAGTCTCGCACCTGCTGCACCCGCGTGTTGACCTTGACGAGGGCCTGCGACATGTCGGTGCCGACGGCGAACTCCATCGCAATCACGGCCGCGGAATCGCTCGATTCGCTCGACAGCTTCACGAGGCCCTCGACGCTGCGAAGCTGCTCCTCGAGCGGCTGCACCAACTCCTGCTCGATCTCCTGGGGGCTCGCGCCGAGCCAGCGGGCCTCGACCGTGATGGTGGGCACCTGCACCTCGGGCGTCAGCTGCACCGGCATGGTGAGCAGGGCCAGCGTGCCGAACAGAGCGACGAACAGGACGCCGACGGCGACCTTGACCGGATTGGCGACGCAGGCGGCGATCAGGTTCATGACACGGCCCTCGCAGCCGGGCGACCGGCCAAATCGGAGCGACTCACGATGCGGGAGCCTGGAAGGCCACGGCGGCACCGGGACGAAGCCGCTCGTTGCCCCGGATCACGACGAACTGGCCGGCCTCGACGCCCCCGCGGACCTCGACGTGGCCTTCCACAGCGGCACCGAGTGAAACCTCCACGGGCCGCACGGTGCCGGTTCCCGCACCGGCGGTCGGCGGCCCATCGATCACGTAGACAAAGGGCCGCGCCACGCCAAGAACGACCGCATCCTTGGGCACCACCGTGGCCGAGCCTGTCTTGCCCACGGGCAACCAGGCCCGGGCGAGCATGCCTCCCTTGAGCATCGGCTCGCCATCGGCAACGCGGTTGTCGAGGGCCACCTCGACGGGAAAACTTCGGCTCAACAGGTCGGCCTGGGGCACCACGCGGGCGACCGTGCCCACCCACGCCTGATCCGGAGCGGCGTCGAACTCCAGTCGCACATCGGCGCCGGGCTTCAGGAACCGCACCGAGAGTTCCGGCACCTGGGCAACGATCTTCACCCTGTCGAGTTCGGCGATCCGAGCCACGAGCCCGCCGCGGGCCACCCACTGCCCCTTCTCCGTGAACCGCTCCACGACCCAGCCCGCGAAGGGCGAGCGGATGGTGTGCTTCGCCAGCTGGTCGTCGATCCGCTCGACCTCGGCCTCCTGAACGGCCGCCGCGGCCGCGGCCTGGGCCACCTGCTCCTGCCTCGGCCCGGCTTCGGCGAGGGCCAGCGCCGCCTTGGCGCCGGAGAGTTGGGCCTCCGTGGCCTGCAGTTCGGTCTGGGCGTCCTGGAGTTCGTCCACGGTGCTGGTGCCACGTTCCGCCAGCCGGCCAAGCCGAGCCAGGCGGCTGCGGGCGTAGGCCAGCCGTGCCTCGAATCCGGCCACGAGCGCCCGCGCCTGGTCGATCTCCTCGGGCCGCGAACCGGCCCGCAGTTCCGCCAGGACCTGCCGTCGGCGCTCGAGTTCCGCGAGTGCCCCTTGTCGCTCGATCTCGAGCAGCCCGCGGAGCAGACCCGCAATCGGCTCCCCCTCGGAAACGTGCTGCCCATCCACGATGGGAAACTCGACCAGACGGCCATCGACGGCACTACCCACGTCGCTCGTGCGGGCCGGCAGCACCGTCCCCACGAACGCCTGCCCCGCGGCCAGTTCCATGGTCGCCACCCGGCCCACCACCACCGGCACGGGAGCCTGACCGTCGGCCTCTCCGACTGCGGCCAGCGTCAGCCCGCCGACCACGATGGCCGCCCACGGCCGGCCCGCGCTGCCAAAACCCGCGAAAATCCCGGGGTGTTTGCTCTCCCGAACCATGTGCATTTTCATGCGTATCGTTATACCGTGCCTGCGGCGGCCCATCGGGTTGCCCGCTGGC
>JBJTPO010000234.1:0-3166 GCA_046075145.1 Planctomycetota bacterium | reverse complement strand
AAGATGTCGATCTGCCCGCGGGTGGGGGCGCTCGCCGAGTATCTCGACATCATCCGCACCAACCCCTGGTATCGCGGCCGCAAGCAGCAGGCCGGCGAGATCATCAAGGGGGTGCCGGTGGTCGGGGAGCAGATGGAGCGGATGCTCTCGGGAGTCAAGGATTCCATCAAGACGGGCCTCCACGGCGGGGCGTTGTTCGAGGCGCTTGGCGTCCGCTACTTCGGCCCCGTCGAAGGGCACTCGCTGCCCAACCTGATCCGCTACCTGGACATGGTGAAGGACGAGGAGGGGCCGATCCTGCTCCACGTGCTCACCGAGAAGGGCCACGGCTTCAAGCCGGCGGAGGATGACCCCGTCTTCTTCCACACCCCGGCTCCGTTCGAGTGCGACGACGAGGACTGCATCGTCTCCATCAAGAAGTCGTCGACCAAGGCCTATACCGACATCGCGGCCGGCGCGATCACGACGGCGATGCGGCGGAACGCCCGTGTGACCGTGCTCACCGCGGCGATGTGCCAGGGCAACAAGCTGGAAAGGGTGCGGGCCGAGTTCCCGGAGCGGTTCTTCGACGTGGGGATCTGCGAGTCGCACGCGGTGGCCTTCGCGGCCGGCCAAGCCAAGGCCGGCTGCCGCCCGATCGTCGACATCTACAGCACCTTCCTGCAGCGGTCCTACGACCAGATCTTCCAGGAGGTCTGCCTGCAGAACCTGCCGGTCACCTTCATGCTCGACCGGGCCGGGCTCACCGGTCCCGACGGCCCGACCCACCACGGCGCCTTCGACCTGGGCTACCTGCGGCTGTTCCCCAACATGGTGGTGATGGCCCCGGGCGACGAGCACGACCTCACGGCGATGCTCGACTGGGCGCTCGAGCACGACGGCCCGGCGGCAATCCGCTATCCCAAGACGGCGATCGAGCGGCAGTCCGGGCCGCGGACGCCGCTCGAGCTCGGTCGGGCGGAGCTCGTGGCCGAGGGCACCGACGGCCTCGTGATCGCCTGCGGCACGCTGCTCGGCGAGGCGCTGAAGGCCGCGGCCGCGCTTCGCGAGGAGGGCCTCGAGATCACCGTGATCAACGCCCGGTTCGTGAAGCCGCTCGACACGACGCTCCTGCTCGAGCGGATCGAGGCGGCGCCCTGGACGATCACCATCGAGGAGAACGCCCTGCCCACGGGCTTCGGCTCCGCGGTGCTCGAGATGGTGTCCGATGCCGGGCTCGCCGCGGGGCCGATCACACGGCTCGGGCTGCCCGACCGGTTCGTCGAGCACGGCGAGCGGGGCGAGCTGCTGGCGGAACTCGGCCCCGACGCGGCCGGCATCATGGCGGCCTGTCGGCGGCTGGCCACCCGTGGGCCTCGTGCCGCCTCGATCACCCACGCGGCCGCCGACCACTGATCGGCCGGCCAGGCCGGCGTCCTTCTGATCCTCGGGGGCGGTTCGTCGATGCCGGGTCTCTCACGCCTGCGAAGCGAGCAGCCGCCATCCGCGGCGTTGGCGGTGGTGATCGCGGGCGCTCCCGCCGTGGCCACGGAGATCGGCCGCGTGGCCGAGCTGCTGGCGGCCCGCGGCCATCTGGTGACCAGCGTGGCCCAGGATCCGGCTGATGGCGAGCCGCCGACTGCGGCCGACCCGCGGCTGGACGGGGCGGACCTGGTCGTCGTGCTCGGTGGCGACGGCTCGATCCTGCGGGCGGCCCGCTGGATGGGCTACGCGCAGGTGCCGGCGCTGGGGATCAATCTCGGTCGGCTCGGGTTTCTCGCCGACACGCCCCGCACCGACGCCGTTGCGGCCATCGCCGAACTGGAGGCGGGCCGCTTCCGGCTCGTCGACCACATGATGTTCGAGTGCGAGGTGATCCGGGGCGGCCGCGTCATCCGCCGCGAGCTCGGGCTCAACGAGACCTCTCTGCTGGCCGGCCCCCCGTTCACGATGATCGAAATCGACCTCGTCGTGGATGACGAGCCCGCCACCACCTACCGGGCCGACGGCCTGATCGCCTCGACGCCCGTCGGCTCCACCGCCTACAACCTCTCGGCCGGCGGCCCGATCGTGCGCAAGGACATGGACGCCTTCGTGTTCACCCCTCTCAATCCCCACACGCTGACCAACCGCACCGTGGTCGACTCGGCCGCGCGACGGTACGAGCTGCGGGTGCCGCGACCCAACGCCGGCTCGGCCTGCCTGGTGGACGGGCGGGTGGTGGCGGCCCTCGAGGCGGGCGACTCGATCCGCGTCCGCCGGGCCGAGCCACGGTTCACGCTCGTGGAGATCGGCGGTCACGGCTACTACCGCACGCTTCGCGAGAAGCTGGCCTGGGGCGGCGGCCTGCGGGCCGCCGAGACGAGCCGACCTGGGAACCGCTTATGAGCCGTTCGGCCTGGGTTCTCCGCGGCCTGCTGGGAACCGCCGGCAGTCTGGTCGTGGTCGCCGCACTCCGCGCCGCCGAGACGGTCGCGGCTGCCGACGGCGTGCTGCTGCGGTATGCGTTCCGCCCGGGCGACGACCTCGCCAGCGCGATCGCCCATCGGGCCCTCACCGAAACCACGATGAACGGCGTCACGCAGTCGGTGGAGACGAGCACCGACTCCAACCGCACCTGGAAGGTAGTGGCCGTCGACGAGGCGGGCGGGGCCACGCTGGAGCAGGTGGTCGACGAGGTGACGATGACTTCGCGGTCGAGCGACCAGGGGGAGGTTCGCTGGTCGAGCGCGGGCCTGGCCGATCCGCCGCCGGGCTACGAGGGCGTGCGGCAGAGCCTGGGCGTGCCGCTGGTGCGGCTGCGGGTGGCCGCCGACGGCCGGATCCTCGAACGCCGGGAACTCCGCCCCTGTCCCGCCGCTGCCACGGGCGACCTCGTGATCGTGCCGCTCCCCGATGAGCCGGTCATGGTCGGGCACGAGTGGACGGTGCCCGACGAGGTGGTGGTGGAGGTGCCCAACGGCCCGCGGAAGGCCGTCCGCACGCGGCTGCGGTATCGGCTCGAGCGGCTCGAGGACGGCATCGCCACCATCGCGGTCGACACGACCGTGCTCACGCCGGTGGACGACCCCCGCCTCGAGGCCCGGCTGCTCGAGCGGATCTGGGACGGCACCATCCGCTTCGACGTGGAGGCCGGACGGATCGTGGGCCGCCGCACGGCGATCGACCGCCGCGTCGTCGGCTTCGG
>JBJTPO010000233.1:0-11235 GCA_046075145.1 Planctomycetota bacterium | reverse complement strand
TTCTTTCTTGCGTCATGCCGGCCGTCGCCGTCCTCGCCCTGTGCACCAGCACGTGGGCGGGCGATTGCGGTGGTTGCGCTGGCGGCTGCGAGGGTGGCTGTGACGGCGCCGTCAGCAGCGACTGTGGTGGTGGGTGTGGTGAGTCGGCTGGCTGCGGCACCAAGACGGTGTACCAGAAGCAGATGGTCACCGAGATGAAGACGGTCAACGTGACCGAGTACACGACCGAGACCCGCGAGCGGACCTACACGGTCAACAAGCGGGTTCCGCGGACCGAGACCAAGACTCGGACCGTGACGGTCATGGTTCCCGAGACGCGCTCGAAGACCGTGAACTACACGGTCAACAAGAACGTCACGGAGACCAAGACGGCCGAGTACACGGTCCAGGTCCCCTACACCGAGTCGGTCGAGCAGACCTACACGGTGAGCGTGCCGGTGCAGGAGGAGAAGACCTCCACCTACACCGTCATGGTGCCGAAGTCCGAGGAGCGGACCTCGACCTACACGGTCAGCGTGCCCTACACCGAGCAGGTCGAGCAGACCTACACGGTGAGCGTGCCCGTGCAGGAAGAGAAGACCGCGACCTACACGGTTCAGGTCCCCTACACCGAGCAGGTCGAGCAGACCTACACGGTAAGCGTGCCGGTGCAGGAGGAGAAGACCTCCACCTACACCGTCATGGTGCCCTACACCGAGGAGAAGGTCTCGACCTACACCGTGAGCGTGCCCTACACCGAGCAGGTCGAGCAGACCTACACGGTCAACGTGCCCTACACCGAGGAGATGGCCGGCAGCCGGACCGTGCAGAAGCGGGTCCCGGTCCAGTCGACCAAGACGGTGCAGGTCCGTGGCGGCTCGTGGCAGACCCAGCAGTACACGGTCGGCGGCGGCGTTGACGCCAGCGGCTGCCCGTGCCCCGAGAAGGTCTGCTGCAAGAAGGTCTGGGTGCCGACCTGTGAGACGAAGGAAGTCCCCGTGACCACCTACCAGTGCGTCACCGAGGAAGTTCCCTACTCCTACACGGTCAGCAAGTGCCGCCAGGAGCAGCGGTCGCGCACGGTGAACGTCACCAAGCACCGCAGCGAGGAGCGGACCCGTTCCTACACGGTCACCAAGTGCCGTCCCGAGGAGCGGACCCGCACCTACACCGTCACGAAGATGGTGCCGGAGCAGAAGACCCGTTCGGTCAGCGTCACCAAGTACAAGTCCGAGGAGCGCACTCGGACGTACACCGTGACCAAGATGGTGCCGGAGACGAAGACCCGCACGGTCAGCGTCACCAAGCACCGTCCGGAGGAGCGGACCCGCACCTACACCGTCACCACCTGCGTGCCGGAAGAGCGGACCCGCACCTACACCGTCACCAAGATGGTGCCGGAGCAGAAGACCCGCACGGTCAACGTCACCAAGTACAAGAGCGAGACCAAGACTCGCGAGTACACCGTGACCAAGTGCGTGCCCGAGACGATGACCAAGGAAGTTTCCTACACGGTCAACGTCCCGCAGCAGAAGGAAGAGTCCTACACGGTCACCGTGTATGACTGCGTGCCCGAGACCAAGACGTCGACCTACACGGTCCGCGTTCCGGTGACGGTCACGAAGGAAGTCCCCGTCACCAAGTGCGTCACGGTCGCCGTCGAGGTGCCCGCTGGCGACTGCGGTGGTGCCGGTGCCAGCGGTGACGCCGGTGCGTGCGGCGATGCCGGTGCCTGCGGCGGCGAGGCTTCGGCCTGCGGCGACTGCGGCGGCCGGAAGCGGGGCTGCCGTCGCTGCCGCTAAAGCACTGACGACTCCTTCCGTGTTGTGATCAAGCGGGGGCCAGGCGACCAGTCGCCTGGCCCCCGTGCCATTTTTACGCCCGGCGGGCCATCCATGGCCCCGGCGGGCTTCGCGGCCCTCGGGCCTGCGGCCCCGGCCGGCGGCCGCACCTCCGGGCGGCCGTGTTCGTGCGCGTTTTTAGCGCGCGGCGTGCGTTCAGACGAATCATGCGACCTGCTTTCCTGCTTTCTCGTCAACCGTTGGGCCGCCCCGAGCCTGCGGCGCCCACGACGTCCGGCGAGACGGCAGCGGTGACCCTGAGCTTTCGGCAGGCCGAATCCCGGGTGGGGTGGCAAACGGCGGGTCGTTCTGCTGGAATCCGGTGTTGACGTTCGCCAGAAAGCGACTCTCCCATGACGCCACCGCCGCCGGGCACCCTGCCCGCCATCGATCCGGCCGACCTGTCCGAGGACGACGGCGTGCCGTGGATCAGCGAGGTGCGTCGGGCCGTTCGCGACGCCGACACCGATTTCTTCCGCGTCTCAGCCTGGCGGTACTGGCTCGACTTTCTGGTCAGCATCGCCGCCGCCTACCTGGCCACGGGCATCTACCTCGCCGCCCCTGTCGGGTCGTGGCCGCAAGTGGTGGCCTTCCCGATCGCCGCCTTCTGGCTCTATCGCATGGGATCACTGATCCACGAGGTCTGCCACCTCGGAGCGCATGAGATGCCCCTGTTCAAGGCGGCCTGGAATCTGCTCGGGGGCGTCATGACGCTCACCCCGAGCCCGTTCTTCACCCGCCACCACCGCGACCACCACAGCCGGCGGTTCTATGGCACGCCCGAGGATCCGGAATATGTGGCGAACGTCATGAAGGGGGGCAATCCCACGAGCATCGCGGGATATACCCTCCACGTCCTGGCCTTCCCGGTACTCGTGTTCCTGCGGTTTCTGCTGGTGCCGCTGACGTTCGTGCATCCGGCCGTGCGCGAATGGACCCTCCGCAAGGCCTCGTCGCTGACGCTCAATCGCCGCTACGAGCGGAAGCTCACCCCGGCCGACCGTCGGGCGATCCTGGCCGTCGAGATCCCCTGCTTCCTCCGGGCGGCACTCATCCCCGCGCTCGTGCTAGCCGGCCTCAACCCCTGGAGCAGGATCCCGCTGCTCTACGCGCTGGCGGTGGCGACGGTGTTGCTCAACCAGTTGCGGCAACTCGCCGACCATCACTTCGAGGGTGACGGCAGCCGGGTCGACATGGAGGCCCACATTCTCGACTCCTGCAACTTCACCACCAACGATCCGCTGACGCTGCTGCTGTTTCCGTTCTCCATCCGCTACCACGCCCTGCACCACCTGTTTCCCTCGATGCCGTACCACAACCTGAAGCGGGCCCACGAGCATCTGGCGGCCGTCCTGCCGGCCGACTCCCCCTACCACTCCCTCGCCCGACCGGGGTGGTGGAGCGTGGCCCGCCGCACGATCCTCGGGCCTGCCTGACCGCAGCGGGCTGCAGTGTCGGTGCCCCGAGCCCCGGATTCGGGCGGAACACCGGGTTCTTATTTGACCGGCACCCTTTGGCTGGTTAGGCAATGTGGGTAGATTTTGCGCTCCGACGGCCCGCCCAGCCATCCCGTGAACATCCGCAGACGCTTCCGCCCGCCAGCCCCGCGACGCCGGCTTCCGACCCGTCGGTTCGCCTCGGGCCCTGAGTCGCTCGAGTCGCGGCGGCTGCTCGCAGCCGACCCGGCCGTCGCGCTGCGATCCGAGAGCCTGACCACGGAGATCGACGAGCCAGGCAACGCCGCCGACGCCGCCGTGGTGGGTGAACTCGTGACCCATCGGCTCACGCTCGAAATCCCCACGGGCACGCTCCGAGAGTCGGTGTTGACCGGGTTTCTCGACGACGCCCTCGCCTACGTCGATTTCGTCGGGGCGGCGATCTCGCCGCAGGTGAGCGTCTCGGGCAGCCTCGCTCCCGTGCTCGCGGCCGATGGCCGGAGCCTGTCGTTCGCCCTGGGTGCGATCGCCAACGTCGATGCCGACCCGACGACGGCCGAGTTCGTCACCTTCACCTACCGATCGGTGGTTCGCAATCTGGCGGCGGCCCGGGATGGCGTCGGGGTCGCGACGGCCGCCCGGTTCACCGCCGCCGACCGCGTCGACCCGGTGCTCGCCGTCTCCGAGCCGCTGCGAATCCTCGAGCCCCGTCTCGAAGTCACCGCCGCCGTTCGCATCGCAGGCGGAGCGTCGTCGGGCTCGGTCGGAGACGGCGTGGAGTACGAACTCACGATCGGCGGCAGCGCGGGGTCGCCTCTGGCCCACGAGGTGTCCGTTTCCTGGCCGCTGCCGAAGTCGAGCGCCGGGTCACTCGTCTCGACGCCGACCATCGCCGTCGCCGACACCGCCGGCCTCGTCACCGCCGCGGTGTTCGAACTCGTGGGCGGCGAGCGTGCGGGGTGGACCCTGCGCACCGTTCCCGGGAGCGAGTTCGACGTCGCAGGAGACACCGGCCGGCGGATCACGGTCACGATCGCCGGCACCGTCTCCAACACGATCCTGCCCGGCAACACGACGCGGACCCCCGCCACGGTCACGTGGACGAGTCTGTCGGGAAATCCGGGCCAGCGGGCCGCCGATCCGACCGCCCTGGAGCGGACGGGGGCGGGTGGCGTCGATCGTTCGCGGATCGTGGCGCTGGCCGACTTCCGGGCCGCCGACTTCGGGCTCTCGCTCGACGTCGTCGCCACCAGCGAGGCGACCGGCGGAGGACGGGCCACGCTCGGCGAGGTTGTCCGGCAGCGGATCGTCTCGCTCGTGCCCGAGGGAGACATCGCATCCGCCTCGGCCCGCGTCCGCGTCGAGCTTCCTCCCGGCCTCACGTTTCTCGACGACGGCTCGGCGAAGGTGGCGCTCGTGAGCAACGGCGGGCTCTCCGCCAGCCGCTTGACGGCGGCGAGTGGCACTCACGTCGCCGGTGGCACCGCCGCCGGGATCGTTCCCGCCCGGCTGATGCCGGCGGCCGCGATCCTCAGTGACCCCGGCGGCTTCGGCGACGGGGGCGACGTGATCTTCGACTTCGGTGTGCTCACCAACCGTGATGCCGACGCGAACGACGAGTTCATCGTGCTCGAGTTCAACGCCCTGGTCACCAACGGGCCCGGCAATGTCGTGCAAGACGCACTCGGGACGGAACTCGTCAGCCGGGCCCGGGTGATCGTCGACGGCTTCGCACTCTTGGCCACGGCCACCGACGTCGTCACGGTGGCCGAAGGCTCGCTCGCCTGGCTCGCCAGCCGGACGGTGACGGCGGGGGGTGAACTGGCTACGGCTGGGCCATTCCCACGCGGAGGTCGCGTCGGCCAGCAGGTCGAGTTCGCGACGGCGGGCGGCCCGTCGCAGGCCACGCTTCACGACCTGCGGCTGACCGCAGACCTGCCCGCCGGGGCGACGATCGTGCCGGGAACACTGCGGGTGTATGCCGGTGCGGATCCCGCGGCGTTCCACGACGCGTCGTCGGCCGGCCGGCTCGATCTCGGGATCGACGCCATGCCGCCGGGCAGCCTGATCAGCGTGCACTACGATCTGGATCTGGCCGCCGATCTCACGCCCGGCAGCAGCCTGCTCATCCCGCTGTCCGTTCAGGGATCCTCCCTTCCGGGTACAGCGGGCACGCCCGCCAATCTGACCGGCTCGACCACTCCGGGCGTTGCCGGGAGCGGCACGGGGGAACGTGACGGGAGCGGCGGCATCAACCGCATCCGCCTCGACACGACCTCGACGCTGCTGATGTCCGCAGCGGTAACGACCACGCCCGAGCCGCCGACCACGCCCGAGCCACCGACCGTGGCTTCCGGGATCATCGTGACGGCTGCGGACGTCGCTGTTCGCGGGCAGCCGTGGGTGACGGTCATCGATCAGACCTCCGGCGACGTCCTGGCCAGCTTTCTCGCGTATGAACCCGGGTTTCACGGTGGAGTCCGCGTGGCCGTCGGCGATGTCGATGGCGATGGGCTCGATGACGTCGTCACGGCGCCCGGGCCGGGCCGCGTGGGCGAGGTTCGCGTCTTTCGCCAGGATGGCACTGAACTCGTCGCCTACCGCACCGTGCCCTTTGTCCGCGGTTATCGCGGAGGCCTCGAGATCGCGATCGGTGACGTGACGGGCGACGGCTTCGTCGACCTCGTCACGACGGCTTCCCGCGGTCCGGGCGACGTCCGTGTGTTCGCCATCACACCCACCGCCGCCGACCCCGTCACGAACCGTCCCGTGCGGGCGTTCACGGCCTTCCCTCGCTTCGTGCTCGGCGGAGCGACGGTGGCGACCGCCGACATCGGTACGTTCTCGAGCGGGCTTCTGGTCGACGGGGAACGCCGCGATGGCCGGATGGAGATCGTCGTTGGCAGCGGGGCCGGAATGGCACCGGCGGTGGTCATCTATGACGTCTCCGCTGCCCCCGCCGTCGTCCGCCGAATCCGACCGCTGATGCCGATGCTACGCGGTGGCTTCGCGTTGGCGGCTGGCCGCTACGATGCCGACGCCAGCGACGACATCGTCGTTTCGGCGGGCCGCCGCGGCCGGTCGCTTGTCGAGGTTTGGTCGGGCCGCCCCACCGCCGCCTCGCCAGCCTTGCTCGCCAGCCATCGGGCGTTCGCCGAGTTGTCCCGGGACCAAGGAGGCGTGTTCGCGGCCGGCATCGACGACGACGGCGACGGCCGGATCGATTCCCTGGTGGTCGCAGAGGGGCCAGGGGGGCTCGACCGGGGCCTGCGTCGGCTCGGGGGGGGATTGAGCGTGACCGGCGTCGCGGCGTCCCTGCGTGGGCCGTTGCGCGTGGCCGCATCGCGGCCGCGGCGCTAGGGGCCCGGCAAGCGGCCGATCGGGGCCACCTGCTGGCGACCCTGGCGGGCAGTCGCTACGATCTCATCGTCATGAGCGGGATGACGCCGGCCGGCGGTGTCCCGACCGTTGCCCAGCCCCTGCGGGAGAAGCCATGGATCAGTTCCGGAGAATCCAGACCGGCAAGAAGGGCGACATCTTCATGGTGCTCTTCAAGGACAAGAAAATCCTCGACGACACCATGCTGGACGAGATCCGCACCGAAATGGCCCAACTGCTCGGCAAGGCCTCCGGTCCCGACGTGCTGCTCGATTTCGCGAACGTCGAGTTCATGTCGAGCGCCATGCTGGGGCTTCTCGGCCAGCTGCATCGGAAGATCTCCGCCGGCCAGGGGCGGCTGAAGATGTGCGGCATCCGTCCCGAGATCTTCCAGGTCTTCAAGCTCACCAATCTCGACAAGCTGTTCAGCATCCACAAGGATGCCCCCACCGCCCTGGCCACCTTCACCTGACGCGGGGCAAGGACGTGGCTGACGCGACCTCTTCGGCGGCGGCCGGCGTGGATGTCCTCATCGCCGAGGACAGCCGGATGCAGGCCAAGATCCTGCAGAAGCGGCTGGTGGACGCCGGCCACGCCGTCCGCTGGGCCGAGAATGGGGCGCTCGCCCTGGAGATGGCCCGCCAGCGGCGGCCGGACATCATCATCTCCGACATCGAGATGCCGGTGGCGACGGGCTACGACTTCTGCAAGGCGGTCAAGACCGACCCCGCCCTGAGGACCGTGCCCTTCATCCTACTGTCGACGCTCTCGGACCCGATCGACATCATCCGGGGTCTCGACGCCGGCGCCGACAACTACGTCACCAAGCCCTACGAGCCCGACTATCTGCTCGGCCGGATGCAGGCGCTTCTGGCCACGCCGCTCGATGGCGGCGACGACACGACCGCCGCCACGCTCGAGGTCTCGCTCGCCGGACAGAGGTTCAAGGTCAAGGCGGGCCGGCAGCAGGTGCTCAACCTGCTCGTCTCGACCTTCGAGAACGCCGTCACCAAGAACCAAGAGCTCGTGGTCGCCAACCAGGAGCTCTCGGTGGCCCGCGACAGCCTGCAAAAGACCAACGAGGAGCTCACGGCCCTCAACGCCGAGATCTCCCGGATCAACGCCCAGATGGTCCGTGACCTCGAGGCTGCGGCCAAGGTGCAGCGGTCGCTGCTCCCGGCGGCCGACGTGGCCCTGCCGGCGCTCGACGTGGCCTGGCGGTACGTCCCCTGCCAGAGCCTCGCCGGCGACTTCCTCAACATTTTTCCGCTCGACGAGGAGCGGGTCGGGCTGTTCGTGGTCGATGTCAGCGGCCACGGCGTGCCCTCGTCGCTGATGGCCGTCACGGTGGGCCGCTTCCTCACCCCCAAGGTGTCCGACTCGTCGCTGCTGGTGCGGCAGGGGGCCGACGGACGCGTGACCGTGGCCAGCCCGGCCGAGGTGGCCACCCAGCTCAACCGGCTCTTTCAGGCCGATGAGTTCTCCGGGCTCTACTTCACGATGCTCTACGGGGTCCTGCACGTGCCCACCGGGCGGCTCGACTACGTCTCCGGCGGCCACCCCGCCCTGGTGCGCATGCCCGTTGCCGGCGGGCCGCCCGAGTTCCACGGGGCCGAGGGCTTTCCGATCGCCTTCGTCCCCGAGGTGGAATACGAGCAGCGGTCGCTCCAACTCCAGCCTGGCGACCGGATCTATCTGTATTCCGACGGCGTGCCGGAGGCGATGGACAAAGACCAGGAGTCCTACGGCGAGGAAAAAATGGCCGACTGCATCGCCGGCGGCCGCGGCGGGCCGCTCGAGCAGAGCGTGGCGGACCTGCTCGACGCGGTGGAGCACTGGTGCCGCCCCGCCGGGCCGCTCGACGACGTCACGATCCTGGGCGTCGAGTGGAAGCCGTGAACCAGCCACCCGCGCGGCCAGTCCGTCGCGGTATCGCACCGGGTCAGTCCGTCGGGTGCCCACCGGCCTGGGCGTCGAGGCCGGCAAGTTCCGCCGCCGACAGCTCGGCGATCGACTCGACCACCATGTCGGGGCGGTAGGCGAAGGCGTCCAGGTCGGCCCGGCTCGTGCCGCCTGAGAGCACGAGGATGGTCCGGTAGCCGAGTTGCACGCCGCCGAGGACGTCGGTCTCCATCGTGTCGCCGATGATCGTGGTCCGCGAGGCATCAAGCCCGAGTTCCTTGCGGGCCGCCCGCATCATCACGGCGCTTGGCTTGCCCACACTGAAGGCCCGCCGGCCCGTGGCCGTCTCGAGCATCGCCACGATCGCCCCACACCCGGGCCGCAGCCCGGCCTGGGTCGGGCAGTTGGGGTCGAGGTTGGTGGCGATCAGCTTGGCGCCGGCGAGTACCATCCTGACGGCCGTCTCCACCATCTCGTAGGTCACGGTCCGCCCCTCTCCGACGACCACGTAGTCGGGGTCGTGATCCACGATCGCATAGCCATTCTCGTGGAGGGCATGCAGCAAGCCTCCTTCGCCGATCACATAGGCGGTGCCCCTCGGCTTCTGGGCGGCCAGAAACCGGGCCGTGGCCATCGCACAGGTGAAGATATGCGACTCGCTGACGTCGATGCCCAGCCGCCGCAGCTTGGCCACCACGTCACGGCGGGTGCGCTGGCTGTTGTTGGTGAGGAAGAAGAACGGCAGCTCCAGATGCATGAGCTCGCACACGAACCGATCGGCTCCGGGAACAAGCTCGCTGCCCCGGTAGATCACCCCATCCATGTCGATCAGGAAGCCGTGCGGGGCGGCGGAGGGAACAGTCACCGAATCGGGCGCGTAGGCGGGCATGAGATGGGCTCCGGACCGAGGGTGGGCGGCCGCTCCCTGGTGAGGACCCTCGGGACGAGGGGCGTGGAGCGACCGGCACGGAGCCGCCTGGCGTGCCATCTCGTTATCGCAGAGTTGTCCGTGACCGTCGAGCCGAGCCTCGGGCAGGTCACCGTTTGGGGCGGTAGCAGCTCGCACCGGCGGCCGAGTGCCGCTGCCAGCCGTCGTCGATGCCGATCATCGTCTCGGCACCCCCGAGAAACAGGCTGCCGTCGACCCGCATCACACGGCCCACCCGCCGCACGAGCGCATGGCGGGTGGCCACGTCGAAGTAGAGCATCAAGTTCCGCAGGAAGACGACGTCGCAGGGAGGCGTCGGAGGCCAGTTCCCGATCAGGTTGAGCTGCCGAAACTCCACCAGCCGGCGACATTCCTGGGAGATGCTCCACCGTCCCTGCAGGGGCCGGAAATACTTCTGCTTCATGGCTGGCGGGAGGCCGCGGGCCGTCTCCAGGTCGCTGAAGCTCCCCTCACGGGCCTGCGAGAGTACCACCTCCGAGAAATCGGTGGCCAGGATCCGGATCCGCCAGGTGGCGACGAGTTCCCGGAAGTGCTCGTTCAGGAGCATGGCGATGCTGAAGGGCTCCTGCCCGGTCGAGCAGGCGGCCGACCAGAACACGAGCTGCTTCTCGGCGGCCCGCTTGACCGCCAGTTCCGCGATCAACGACTTCAGAGCCTCGAACGGCTTGTGGTCGCGGAAGAAGGAGGTCTCGTGGGTCATCATCGCGCTCAGGACGTCGCGTTCGAGTGACGAATCGATGCCATGGCGGACCCGGTCGAGGAGCGTCTCGATGCTGGGGATCTTGCGCTGCCGCACGATCGGCATCATCCGGGCGATGACGAGATACTGCTTGGAGTCGTCGATCACGACTCCCGTGCGCTTGCGGAGCAGGTCGCGCAGGAAAGCGAACTGCGGCTCGGCAACCCGCATGGCGTGCCCGTCGCCCCGGCTCTAGCCGGGCCGCCTCTCGAGTCGGAGCCCGATCTCCACGCCGATCTGCCCCAGCGGCAACACCGCGTCGGCCAGCCCCGCCTTGGCGACCTCGCCCGGCATTCCCCAGACCACGCTCGTGAACTCGTCTTGGACGACGACCCGGCCGCCGGCTTCGACCACGGCCCGCGCGCCTGCCAGGCCGTCACGGCCCATGCCGGTGAGCACCACGCCGAGCGTGGCCGCGCCCCAAAGCCGCACGGCGGAGCGAAACAGCACGTCGGCCGACGGCCGGCAGGAGTTCTCGGGCGCTGCGTCGGTGAGCCGGATCCGTGGGCTGGCAAGCATGCCGGCGAGTTCCATATGGCGGCCCCCCGGGGCCAGGAGCACCGAGTCCTTTCCCACCGGCAGGCCGTCGGAGGCCTCGCGAACCTGCCGTCCGCAGATGACCGAGAGCCGCTCGGCCAATCGTCCCGTGAACGCGGCCGGCATGTGCTGCACGATCAGGATCGGCACGCGCGCCTGGGGCACGAACGCCGGCAACACCTCGGCGAGCGCCGCCGGCCCGCCGGTCGAGACGGCGATCACCACGCCGGCCACGGCCGTTCGCTTGCCCGGCTGGACGGGCCGCGGGAGTGCACCGGCCGGGGTGGCCTGCGGCCCCGCGGCCCGACCCGTGACGCCCCGGCTCACCACCTGTTTGATCCGCGTGAGCACCTCGCCCCGGATCCGGGCCGCCACCTCCTCAGGGTTGAGGCCGGCGGGCTTGGCGACGTAGTCGTTGGCGCCGGCGAGGAGCGCGTCGACCGTGGCCTGGGCCCCGCGCTCGGTGAGGCTCGA
>JBJTPO010000232.1:0-3213 GCA_046075145.1 Planctomycetota bacterium | reverse complement strand
TCCAGCGGGCCAAGACCTCGGGCGCCGAGATGATCAAGAAGAAGACCGGCGCCGGCTTCGCCGTGGGTGTGTCGATCGCCGAGGTGATCCATGCGATCGCGCTCGACTCGAAGCGGGTGCTTCCCGTGTCGACCGTGCAGCGGGGCTGCTACGGCCTCCGCGACGTGGCCCTCTCGGTTCCCACGGTGGTGGGCCGCGGCGGCGCCGAGAAGACACTCGAGATCGAGCTCTGGCCGAAGGAGCTGCAAGCCCTCAAGCGGAGCGCCAGTGTGCTCCAGGAAACGCTCGGTCAGGTGCTGGCGGGGCGGTAGCGTTCAGATGCGCATCGCGCATCGTGGCATCCGCGAGCCGGCGCTCGCGAGGGGTTGTCCGTGACAGCCGGGCGGTGTTGATAGCAAGCGCAGGCAGGATGCCGAAGCGAGCTAGAGCGCATTCCGCCTACATGGAGCGATAGCCGCAATGCTGGAAGCAGTTGCGGCACTCCGCTTCGGTGAAGCGGTCGAGCACGGCACCGCAGACCGACCACAGGGCCTCGACTGTCCGGGCCGATGCGCTCTTCAACAGCCACTTGAACTGCGAGAACACGAGTTCGATCGGGTTGAGATCGGGGCTGTACGGCGACAGGTAGAGGATCCTCGCGCCAGCGGCCGCGATCGCTTCGCGAACTCCCGCGACCTTGTGGACGCCGAGATTGTCCATCACCACGACGTCGCCCCGCTGGAGCGTTGGCACCAGGTGGTGTCTCACCCAGCCGAGGAAGATCTCGCCGTTGATGGCCCCATCCACGACCAGAGGGGCCGTCAGGCCCGTCGTGCGAAGGGCCGCGAGGAAGGTCGTCGGCTTCCAGTGGCCGTGCGGCACGCTCGCCAGCAAGCGTTCGCCTCTGGGCGCCCGCCCACGCGGCCGGGTCATGTTCGTCTTGGCCCACGTTTCGTCGCGGAACACGAGCCGCTCCGGATTCAGGAGCGGCTGCTCCCGCTTGAGTTCCCCCCGCCTTTCCGCGACGTCCGGCCGCTCTCGCTCCACGGCGATGAGCACTTTTTTTGACGGTCAGACGCAGTCGCTTGAGCGCCGTGCAGAGCGTCTGAGCCGACAATTCAGTGCCGAGTTCGGCCTTGGAGTCCCGGAGCGTCAGGTCCGGCTTGTGCCGAATCACCTCACGCATCCGATCCGCCAGCGGAGCCCACAGCGGAATCCGACGCCGGGTCAGGCACGGAGCCACCTTGTTCAGCTCCCGCCGCTCTTGCTTCACCCGACGCACCCACGACTCACTGACGTTGAAGTACGTCGCGACTTCACGGGTGCTTCGCCCCCTGTCGCACGCAGCAAGCACCTCGCCACGGAACTCCTTCGAATACGGTTTCATGGACACCTCCTTGGAGATGCCCACGCTACCCGGATTGCCCTGATGGCGCTCGTCCTAAATCAGACGCGCTCTCGCATCGAGCGAGCGGAGGGCAGAAAGCCCGGAGCGAGCGCCCGGCGAGGCGGCACGGGCAACCCCGAGCCACCCAGGACGTAGCCTCATGGCTTGCCCGCCCCGATCCGGTACAGATGCGTCTTCGTGCGGATCACGAGGTCGTCGTCGATTACGGCCGGTGAGGCCATGCACCCGGCGTCAAGCGTGTTCTCCGCGACGAGTTCGAACCGCTCGGGGTTGGCCTTCGTGACCACCGTCGTGCCGTCCTCGTCGCACCACCAGAGCAGGCCGCCCGACTCGACCGGCGAGGCCGAATGCCGGCCGGTCCGCCGCTCCTGCCACGCGATCCGCCCGGTGGCGAGTTCCACGCAACTGAAGACGCCGGTGTCGCTCACGAGATACAGGAAGTCGCCGACCACGGCTTGCGACGGGCGGGTGGGGGCCGACTTCCTGAACGTCCAGGCCACATGGGTCTTGGTGACGTCGCCCGAGCCGTCCGGCCGGATCGCCACCACGTTGTCGCCACCGGCGGTCGTCGCGATCACGAGCCCCCCGGCGAACACCGGCCGTGCCGCCGCGTTGTAGCCGCCGTGATAGACCTTCCAGAGTTCGGCCCCGGTCGCCGGGTCGTAGGCCACCGTGGCCACCGCCGCCGGGCTGACGAGCGCCGGCCGACCGTCGTGCTCGATCACGGCCGGGGTGCCGTAGGCCTTCTTCATGTCGCCGTTGTCCGAGCCGTACTCGATGGCGCGGTCGGCCTTCCACAGCGTCTTGCCCGTGGCCTGATCGAGGGCCACGACATATTGCTGGTCGAAGCCGTCGAAGTTGATGAACAGTCGATCCCGCCAGGGAATCGGTGAGGAGCCCGGTCCGCGGTGGTGGTCACAGGGCAGGTCGTGCCGTTTCCAGACGACCTCGCCTGAGGCCGCGTCGAGGCAGGCGGTGCCGGCGCTGCCAAAGTGGACGAAGACCTTGCCGCCGGCGAGCACGGGCGTGGGGCTCGCGTGGCTGTTGTAGGGATGGCAGAAGGCGGGTTCAGCCGGCTCGAACAACGTCAGATCGTGGAGGATGCGGCCGGTCTCCGCATCCACGCAAACCGCCGAGAGCCGCGTGCCGTCCTCGGTGGCGTTGGCCAGCCAGATTCGCCCCCCGGCGGCCACCGGTGAGGCCCACGCCTTGCCCGGGATCGCGGTCTTCCAGCGAACGTTTTCCGTCTCGCTCCAGGATCTTGGCAGGTCCGCAGAGCCCGCACGGCCGTCCGCCGTCGGACCGCGAAACTGGTTCCAGTCGGCTGCCTGCGCGGTGGCTGCGTCCGGCAGGCAGCCGGCGACCGCGAGCCAGATGGCGACGACAACGAGCACCATCCGGTTCACGGCGACGAGTTCCCGGCCGAAAGCAACGGAGGGCCGGTGCGGCGGCCCATGGTTCGAAGGATAGCAGCGGGCGGTGCGGGTACGCTTCTTGCCTGCCTCACTCGGGCGTTGTTGCCCGCGCCCGTGCGAGCGCCGCGACCGAGACGCCCCAGAGCCGCACCGAGCCGTCCCACGACGCGGTCGCCAGGGCCTGGCCGTCGGGGGTGAAGGCGAGGCCCCAGGCCTCGTCGGAGTGGCCGCGGAGCACGGCCACGGGCCGACCGCTGGCCACGTCCCAGATCTGCACGGTGCCGTCGGCCACGCTGCCCGCCACGCGGGACCCGTCGCTCGAAAAGGCCACCCGCCAGACCTGTCGCGCCGGGCCCGTCAGGATCGCGGTCGGGAGCCCCGACGCGAGATCCCAGATCCGCACGGTGCCGT
>JBJTPO010000231.1:0-2320 GCA_046075145.1 Planctomycetota bacterium | reverse complement strand
GGACACGCAGTGAACGAAGGCCTGGAGGGCCGAAGTGAACGTCCAGCGAGAGGACACGGGCAGCCCCGGCCCCCGTTCGCGGCCGCCATCTGGTGCTCACGGTGATATACTCGGGTCGAGGAGACGAACCCGATGTCCGTGGCTTCCGATTTTGCGCTGGGCAGCGTCGCGACGGCGCTCTCGCCGCAGGAGCGGTTCGAGGAGTTTCTCCAATCCCGCGGCAAGCGGGTCACCCGGCAGCGGCGGGTGATCGTCGATCACGTGGCCAGTCGCCACGAGCACTTCGACGCCGAGCAACTGCTCGACGAGTTGCGGAAGACCCGCGAGGGGGCCCGCGCCAGCCGGCCCACCGTCTACCGAACGCTCTCGGAGATGGTCGACGCGGGCCTGCTCAAGAAGATGGTGCTCGACGGCCGCGCGGTCTACGAGCACGACTACGGCTACCCGCAGCACGACCACCTCTACTGCACCGGCTGCCGCAAGCTGATCGAGTTCTCGAGCGAGGAGGTGGCGCGAATCTGCGATGCCGTCGCCGCGGGCCATCAGTTCCGGGCCCAGTCGCACCGGCTGATCGTGACCGGGATCTGCCTCGACTGCCGGAGCAGCCGCAGCAAGAGCCGGCTCCAGGACCGCGTGTAGCCGCGGTCAGACCTTGAGTGCCTCGTCGGCCGCCCGGGTCGGGCAGTCGGCCAGGGCCGCCCGCACCGCGCCCGCCACGAACTCCTCGACCTGTGCCGCCGCCCGGCCGGCGAGATCCTCGGCCTGCATCGCGGCGACGAGGTCCACGCCGGCGAACAGCGGATCGCCGGCGAGCCGGTCGGCCAGGTCGTTGGACTGTCCCTCGCGGATCCGGGCCGTGGCGGCGTGGCTGTGGACGCGAAGCGCCTCGTGGAGCGCCTGCCGGTCGCCGCCGGCCTGGGTGCCCGCCATCAGGATCTTCTCCGCCGCCAGGAACGGGAGGTGGGCCTCGAGGTTGCGGCGAATGCTCCCCGGCAGCACGACCAGGCCTCCGGCGATGTTGGCGTAGAGCACGAGTTGGGCGTCGGTGGCCAGGAACGCTTGCGGCAGCACGAGCCGTCGCGGAGCCGAGTCGTCGAGCGTTCGCTCGAGCCACTGCGTGGCCGCCGTCTGGCCGGCCGTGACCGCCAGCCCCATCACGAACCGCCCCAGGCCGCACATCCGCTCGGCCCGCATCGGGTTCCGCTTGTAGGGCATCGCCGAGGAGCCGACCTGCTCCTTCTCGAACGGCTCCTCCATCTCGCTCCAGGCCGCAGCCAGCCGCAGGTCGTTGCCCGCCTTGTGGCACGACTCCGACACGCCGGCCAGCGCCGCGGTTACCTGCGAGTCGATCTTGCGGGTGTAGGTCTGGCCGGTCACCTCGTACGAGGAGTGGAAGCCGAGTTTACGGGCCACGAGCTCGTCGAGCCGTCGGACCTTCGCGTGGTCGCCGGCGAAGAGCTCGAGGAAACTGGCCTGCGTGCCCGTCGTGCCCTTGACGCCGCGGGCCCGCAGCAGCTTGCGGCGGTGGGTGATCTCCTCGAGATCGAGCAACAGGTCGTGGATCCAGAGGCAGATCCGCTTGCCGATCGTGGTCGGCTGCGCCGGCTGCAGGTGGGTGCGGCCCAGGCAGACGAGATCTTTCGTCTCGATCGCCTTGGCGGCCAGACGCTCGATCACCATGGCCAGCCGGGCGGCCACGAGGTCGAGCGACTCCCGCATCAGCACGAGATCGGTGTTGTCGGTGACGAAGGCGCTGGTGGCGCCCAAGTGGATGATCGGCCGAGCCGCGGGGCAGTCGTCGGCGAAGGCGTGGAGGTGTGCGAACACGTCGTGCCGCATCCGACGCTCGTAGTCGGCGGCCTTCGTGAAGTCGATCGTGTCGAGGTGAGCCCGCATCTCCGCCAGCTGGACCGGAGTGATCGCCAGGCCGAGTTCCGCCTCGCCTTCCGCCAGGGCCAGCCAGACTCGTCGCCAGAGCGAGTAGCGGTGGGAGTCGCTCCACAGCCGGGTCATCTCCGCCGAGGCATAACGGGCGGCCAGCGGGTTATCCCAGCGGTCGCGGTCGTGGGTGGCGGGGGGCTGCAAGGCGAAGGTCTCCGTGACGCGGGCGTGGACGCGGGAGTCAGCGTCGGTGCCGCTGATCCTGCTGGCCGGCCATTTTGCAGAACAGCCGCTCCACCGCCAGTCTGGCCCGCAGGCCGCGGGAGGCTTCGCCCTTGAGGGCCAGGTCGAGATCCCGCAGCCAGACCGGCAGGCGGCGCACCCGCGCCGCGCCAAGCTGGGTGAGCGACTCCCGCGCCTGGGCGAGCGCCTTGGGCCA
>JBJTPO010000230.1:0-1454 GCA_046075145.1 Planctomycetota bacterium | reverse complement strand
GAAAACCCGACGCCAACTGCTCCGGAGCCTCGCCGCCGCGGCGACCGCCACGCTCGCGCTGCCCGAGCCGCGGGCCCGTGCGATCGCCGGCGACGCGACGATCGTGCATCCGCCGGCCACGGCCGACGCGATCATCGTGCTCTGGATGGCCGGCGGCATGGCCGCGCCCGACACGTTCGATCCCAAGAAACACCGGCCGTTCGAGCCCGGCCTCGCCGTGGCCGACGTGATCAGCACCTTTCCGGCGATCCCCACGGCGATCGACGGCGTGCAGATCGTCGCCGGACTGCCCGAGATCGCCCGCGTGCTCGACCGGGCCACGCTCATCCGCTCGCACGTGCAGCCCGACCTCGGCAGCATCCTCCACTCGCGGCACCAATACCACTGGCACACCGGCTACGTGCCGCCGCAGACCGTGGCCTGCCCCCACATCGGCGCCTGGATGAGCCGTGTGCTCGGGCCGCGCAATCCCGTGATGCCGGCGTTCGTGAACATCGGCCAGCGCCTGGAGGGAATCGGCGAGAACGAGGAGATCAAGGCCTTCACCACGGCCGGCTTCTTCGGCAGCGAGTACGGACCGATGAACCTGCCCTATCCAGAGCAGGCGGCGGTCGCCGTGCGGCCGCCGAACGGCATGCAGCCGGGCCGCTTCGCCAGCCGCTACGAGCACTTCAAGCGGCTCGTCAAGGCGGCGCCGAACGCGGCCTACACGAGCGACTACCACCAGGAGTCGATGCTGCGGAGCCTCGAGAACGCGCACCGTCTGCTCGGCGCCCGGGAAAAGGACGCGTTCGACATCACGCTCGAGCCGCAGGAGGTCCGCGACAAGTACGACATGGGCGGGGACGACGGCCGCTTCGGCCGCGGCTGCCTGCTGGCCCGGCGGCTCGTGGAGCACGGCGCCCGCTACGTGGAGGTGACGACGGAATACATCCCGTTCGTCCACTGGGACACGCACGAGCGCGGCCACGAGCGGCTGGCGAAGCTGCACACGATGATCGACCGCCCGATCGCGACGCTCGTCCGCGAGCTCGAGGATCGCGGGCTGCTCGACCGCACGCTGGTGGTCATCGCCAGCGAGTTCAGCCGCGACATGATCACCGAGGGGCAGCCGGGCTCGACGGCCAACGACCAGGCCTCGTCGCCCAAGGATTTCCTGCAGAAGCCGGAGCACTACGGGCAGCACCGGCACTTCACGGGCGGCTCGAGCGTCGTGCTCTTCGGCGGCGGCGTGAGGCGGGGCCACGTGCACGGCAGGACGGCCGACGAGCGGCCCTGCGTGGCCGTGGAGAACCCGGTCACCGTCACCGATCTGCACGCCACGCTGTTCACGGCGCTGGGCATCAGCCCGAAGACGATGTTCGAGATCGAGAGCCGGCCCTTCTACGCCACCGAAGCGGGTGCGAGGCGTTTCGAGAAACCCGCTCTGCACGCCCGGGCCGCTCCTCCCGAGG
>JBJTPO010000229.1:0-2071 GCA_046075145.1 Planctomycetota bacterium | reverse complement strand
CTGCCGGTCGACATTGAGGCGATCATGAAGGGCGCCTCGACCGCCACCAACTACCAGGTGCTCCCGGGCGACCGCGTGTTCATCGCCCAGGATCAGTGGATCGCCTTCGACAGCATCGTGGGCAAGCTGACGGCCCCCTTCGAGCGGATGTTCGGCTTCGCCCTGCTCGGTTCCAGCACCGTGCAACAGTTCAACCGGTTCCCCTTCGGCTTCAACCCCAACTTCTGATCCCCGGGCCGGTGACCTTGCCTGCCTGATATAATCGTGTTGACGAACCGAAGGAGAGACGTCATGAACTCCAACTCTACGGGCTCGCGGAAGACCGGGGCGGTGCGGATCGCCGCGGCAGCCCTGCTGGTCGTCGGCTTGGCGGCCGCAGGGCAGGCTCAGGCCCCGGGGCAGAAGCCATTTCAAGACACCTACCGGCGTCCGACCGTGAGCCCCTACCTGCAACTGCAGCAGCAGGGCATGAACCCTCTGCAAAATCAAAACATCTACCAGACCATGGTCCAGCCGCAACTTCAGCAGCAGCAGCAGCAGATCGAGATGCTCAATCAGCGGCGGCAACTCGGCAAGGTGCAGGGGCAGGTGCAGCAGATCCAGCAGTCGTCGCAGGCGCGGCAGATCAACGAGACGATCCGCCCCACGGGCCATGCCTCGACCTACATGAACTACTCTCACTTCTACCCGCAGCGGTAGTGCAGGCCACTCCGGCGGTTACGGCTGCGGCCGGCCGTCCTGCGACGCGGCCGTGAGTTCCACATGCCTCGCCATCGCCCGGCGACATGCCTCGATCGCCCCGGCCCGCTGCCAGCCACGGATCGCCAAGTCCTGGGCTGCGAGCGCGAGATCCAGTCGGCCGTCGATCTCGGCCCGCCCCGCCACTCCCTCGGCCGCCTCGGCCACCCCCGCCGCCCGCTCGGGAGACAGGCCACGCAGCGGAATCTCCGCGAGAGCCCGCCACTCGACGTCGAGTTCGTCGAACTCATAGGTGGCCGACGCCAGCGACACCGCCCGGTGGATCACCGCCGCATTGCCTGCCGCCGCCCCGAGCCGCCGCGCCTCCGCCAGCAGCAGCCACTTCAGCGCCCGATCGGGCTCCGCCGCCCCCGCCTCCAGGAAGAGGTCGGCCGCCCGATTCGCCCCAGCGGCCGTGTCGGCCCGGAAGAGCGGCTCACGATAACGGCGCTGCAACTCCGCCCGGGCATCCACCAGCGCCCGTGACGACGGCGGCCGCTCGCGGGCCGGGGCCGACTGCAACGTGACCGTGGGACGGGCCATCGGTGCCGCAGGCTCCGCCACCCCGTCGATGCCGAAGGCCATCCCACCGGCCTGGGCGACGATCAGCACGACGAGGAACGACGCCCGACACATTCCCGCAGTGTAGCCCAGCCCAGGGCCACCGCCGCACGCGGGTCTGACACCGTCGGCGCGGCCTCGCCGCACCGGGTTGCCGAGGACAGCCACCGGGGCGGCCCGCCGCTACTTCGCCGCGGCGAGTTCCTGCTTCTTCCGCTCCTCGACGATCTCCTTCTGGATGTTCCCCGGCGTCGGCCGATACTTCGAGAACTCCATCGTGAAGACACCCTGCCCCTGCGTCATGCTCCGCAGGTCGGTCGAGTAGCCGAACGTCTCCGCCAGCGGCACCTCGGCGATGATCGTCGAGGTGTTGCCCACCGTCTCCGTGGAGACGATCAGGCCTCGCCGCTTGTTGAGCTCTCCCGTCACGGGCCCCTGGAAGTCGGCAGGCACCTCGACCTCCATCTTCATGATCGGCTCGAGCAGCACGGGCTTGGTGTTGAGGAACGCCTCACGGAAGCCGGCCCGAGCGCAGATCTGGAAGGCCATATCGGACGAGTCGACGTCGTGATACGAGCCGTCTTCGAGCGTCGCCTTGACGCCCACGATCGGGAAGCCCGCGATCGGACCCTTCCCCAGGACCGCCAGAAAGCCCTTCTCCACCGACGGGATGTATTCCCGCGGCACGCGACCGCCGACCACCGCGTCTTCGAAGATGAAGTTCTCGGTCGTGTCCTCGGGGAGCGGTTCGAGGTGGCCGATGATGTGGGCA
>JBJTPO010000228.1:0-2018 GCA_046075145.1 Planctomycetota bacterium | reverse complement strand
GCCTCGACCCGCGGATGACCTGCGTCTCGATGGGCAATCCCCACGCCGTGCTCTACTGCCGCGACGTGGCCGTCGTGCCGCTCGACGTGATCGGACCGCGGATCGAGCGGCACCCGTCGTTTCCCCGCCGGGTGAACGTCCACTTCGTCGAGGTGCTGGCCCGCGATCACGTCCGGATGCGGACCTGGGAGCGGGGCAGCGGGATCACGCTGGCCTGCGGCACCGGCGCCTCGGCCGTGTGCGTGGCCGGCGTGCTCACCGGCCGCACCGACTCGAAGCTTGCTGCCGACCTGCCGGGCGGGCGCCTCGAGTTGGAGTGGCAGGGAACGGGAGCGGTCTCGATGACGGGACCGGCCGAGGAAGTGTTCGAAGGCATCTGGTACGGCGACTGATCGGCCGGCCCGCGTGGCCGGCGATTCCAAGGAAGGACCTGGAACGATGAATCCCACGAGCCCGTTCGCGATCGGCGCCTGGTCGCTCGTCTCGACGGCCGCGATCCGCCAGTGGATGGGCACGCTCGACTACCAGGTCGAGTTCGGCGACCCGGAGGTGGATCCCGTGCACCCGCGGTATCGCGGCGCGAAAATCTACGTCTTCTGGCACGAGAACATCCTGATGCCGCTCTACCTGCGCGGCCACTCCAACATCTCGATGCTGCTCTCGCGGCACGCCGACGCCAACATCCTCGACCGGGTGGCCCGAATGATGGGCTTCGGGGTGGTCCGCGGCAGCACCTTCCGGGGCGGCTCCGCGGCGCTGCGGGAGCTCGCCGAGCGGGCCGCGGTCGGCAACCTGACGATCACGCCCGACGGCCCGCGCGGCCCGCGGCGGCGGCTGGCACCGGGCTGCGTCTTCCTGGCGAGCACGCTCGGGATCCCGATCGTGGCGATGGGCATGGGGTATGACCGGCCCTGGCGGGCGGGCACGTGGGATCGGTTCGCGATCCCGCGGCCGTTCTCGCGGGCCCGAGGCATGGTCAGCCGCGCGATCCACATCCCTCCTGACCTTGATCGCGACGGGATCGAGCGGCATCGCGCCGGCATCGAGGCCCTGCTCACGCATCTTTCCGACGAGGCCGAGGCCTGGGCCAGCGCGAGGCACCGCCGCCCAGGGCAGCGACCCGTGTGCAAGGAGGCGTCACGGTTCGCGTTGCAGCGGGCCCGCGAGCCGGGCGATCGCGGGATCGGGCTCGACGACGAACTCGCCCGCCATGGTCTGGCAATCGACGCCTCGCGGGCCGCCGCCTGAGGCGTCAGCGGTTCCCGAGACGCTGCTCGAGCGCCTCGAGCCGGGCTTCCAGCGTGCGGATCTCGGCGCGGAGGACGCCGGCGTCATCGGGGGGCACCGGTCTGCGGGCCGCGGTGGGCTCCGGCCGGGTCTGGAGCGTGGGCACCGCCGTCGACGTCGGCCCGGGCGGCCCCACCAATGCCTCCTCGAGCGGCTGTTCGAGCGTCTGCAACACGACTTCGGCCCGCCGCGACGTGCCACCGGGCAGGACATACTCCAGCGGCACCGGCTTGCCGACCGGGCCGCCGGTCACCAACCGCGTGAGATCGTCGGGAGACCGCACGGGCCGCTCGTCGAGGGCGACGATCACACTGCCCGGCGGCACGCCCGCCCGCGAAGCGGGCAGGTCGCCCACCACGCCGATCACGTAAGCGCCGCTCGCAGCCGGCAGGTTGAACCGGGCCTGCATCCCCGGGTCGATCGGGATCGTGCGGACGCCGAGCGCGATCCTGCCCCCTGGCACCGCCGCGGGCTGCGGCGAGCGGGGGGGCGGCTCCGTGACCGCCGCCGGCTCGAACCGGGCGTCTGAAGCAGGGGGCTGTTCCGCCGGAGCGGATCGTCGCGGGAAGCGGGCCGCGGCCGTAGGCGTATCGATGGCCGCCGGAACGCCGGCGTCGATGGGCGGCGCGGCGGCGAACGCGGCGGTGGGCGGTGCCACCGGCGCAGCTGACGCGAGCGGCTCCTGCGCCGCTGCCAAGGACTCCGGCGGGGAGTCTTTTCTGCCGTCGGAA
>JBJTPO010000227.1:0-1995 GCA_046075145.1 Planctomycetota bacterium | reverse complement strand
TTCTCGTAGGGATCTTCAAGATCAATGTCCTCGGCGACGGTCACGCCGTCCTTCGTCACCTTGGGCGAGCCCCAGCCCTTGTCGAGCACCGCGTTGCGGCCCCGGGGGCCGAGCGTGCTTTTGACCGCGCGGGCGAGCTTGGAAACGCCGGCGAGCAGCGGCTGGCGGGCCTCATCGTCGAACACCATCTGTTTTGCCACGACAATCTCCTCCGGAGGGCGGAACCGGCCCGGTCGAACACGACCGCATTTGGCAGGCCCGTGACGGGTTGCCCGGACGGAATGCAACCCGCGTGCCGCCGACGGCAGGGTTGCAGGATCAGGCGGAAAAAGCGCGAAAAAAAGCGGTGAATCTGTGGACGCAGAACGGAGCCGTGCCGTTTTGGCAGGGCCTGTAGTCCGCGCGCCACAACGCGCACGAGCACGGCCGCCCGGAGGTGCGGCCGGCGTCCGGGGCCGAAGGCCCGAGGGCCGCGAAGGCTGCAGGGGGCAGGGATGCCCCTGCAGCCGTTACGTCGGCGCCCAGTCGATGTCGCCCTCGAGGCCACGGCAAAAGGCGGCCAGGAGGTCGGCGGCCCGGTCGGCGTCCTCGAGTGACACCATTTCGACGGCTGAGTGCATGTAGCGATTCGGCACGCTCACCAGCCCCGTCGCCACACCGGCACGCGTCGTCTGCAGGGCGTTGGCGTCGGTGGGGGTGGCCCGACCGCTCGCCCCGAGCTGGATCGGAATCCCACCCTTCGCGGCCGCCGCGAGCAGCCGGTCCACGACATGGGGATTCATGTTGGGGCCCCGGAACACGACCGGACCCTTGCCCAGGGCGATGTCACCCTCGCTCTTCTTGTCGATCGTGGGACAGTCGGTCGCATGGGTCACGTCCACCGCGATCGCCACCTGCGGATCGACGCCGTGGGCGCTCGTCTGGGCGCCGCGGAGGCCGATTTCCTCCTGCACGGTCGAGGCGACGAACAGGCCGCAGGGGAGGGGGCCGGCAGCCACCGCCCGGCGAAACGCCTCGACCACGACCCACAAGCCGATCTTGTCGTCCATCGCCACCGACACGGCCCGTCCGTTGCGGAGTTCCTGGGCCTTGAGTTCGAACGTGATCGAGTCGCCGACCCGCACGACCTTCTCGCAGTCGGCCTTGTCGGTGGCGCCGATATCGATCCACAGGTCCTTCATCTTCGGGACCTGCTTCCGTTCCTCGTCGGTGAGCAGGTGGATCGGCTTGCGGCTCATCACGCCCCCGACCGGGCCCGATGCCGTCCAGATTGTGACACGCGCCCCGATGAGCTGGATCGGGTCCCAGCCTCCGATCGGCTGCACGGAGATGTAGCCGTCGGAGTCGATGTATTGCACGATCAGGCCGATCTGGTCGCAGTGGCCCGCCAGGAGCATGCGTTGGTGGCTGGCCCCGCTCTTGCCCGCGATCACGTTGCCGTGGGAGTCGGTCGTGAGCGTGTCGGCGCAGCCTTCGAGATAGTCGCGCACGAGCCGCTGAACGGGCTGCTCGTAGCCTGAGGGGCTCGGCGTGTGCAGGAGGCTCCAGAGAAACTCGCGGGCGGCGGAATCCATCGGCGGGGGCTCCTGGGCGGTGAGAGAACGGTCGGTTCGAACATCAGAGTCTTACCCGCTGGCCGGCGGGCCGTCTGCGCACGGTGAGAACACCGTGACGCCGTGCGCTGGTCGGGCCTGTGGGCGACTTGTGGGCGGCCGCAGGGCACGAGTATCGTCACGCATTCACCCTGGGGCGATCCCATGCGGGCCAGACTGATCCTCAATGGCAAGAAAGCAGGCCGGCCCGACGTGCGGGCTGCCGTCGTCGCGGTTCGTGATGCGGGACACGACCTCGAGGTGCGGGTCACCTGGGAGCGCGGCGACGCCGCCCGACTCGTGGCTGACGCCGCCCGCGAAGGGGTAGGCCGCGTGATCGCTGGTGGCGGCGACGGCAGCGTCAACGAGGTGGCCGCTGGGCTGGCGGCGGTCGAGGCGGCCC
>JBJTPO010000226.1:0-1298 GCA_046075145.1 Planctomycetota bacterium | reverse complement strand
CATCCGGTAGCCGCCGAAGGGCTGACGGTTGACGAGCGCCCCCGTGATCCCCCGGTTCAGATAGATGTTGCCGGCGGCCAGGCCCTCGGCTGCCAGCCGGAGCCGCGCCGGGCTACGGGAGTAGACGCCGGCGGTCAGGGCGAAGGCCGTGCCGTTGGCCAGTTCGATCGCATGCTCGAAGTCGCGGGCCCGAAACACCGACAGCACCGGGCCGAAGATCTCGTCCTGGCCAAGCGGCCCGGCGGGATCGACGTCGGTGAACACGTGCGGGCCGACGAACCAGCCGCGATCGGCCAGCGACCCCACGTCCACCGCCGCGACCAGGCGGGCGTCGCGGCGGCCGATCTCGACGAATGACCGCACCCGGTCGCGGGCCTCCTCGTCGACGACCGGCCCGACCCGGGTGCCCGGATCCGCCGCAGGCCCCACTCCGAGGCTCGCAACAGCTGCGGCGAGCCGGGCCACGAAGGCGTCGTGCACGTGATCGAGCACGATCACCCGCGAGCAGGCCGAGCACTTCTGGCCCTGGAAGCCGAAGGCGCTGGCCACCACGCCCACGACCGCCTCGTCGAGGTCGGCGTCGTCGTCGACGATGATCGCGTTCTTGCCGCCGAGTTCGGCGATGACCTTCGTGATGCCGTGGCGTTGCAGGGTGGCCGAAACCTCGGCCGCGAGCGTGTTGATCGCCAGCCCCACGGTCCGCGAGCCGGTGAAGGCCACGAGCGCCGTGCCAGGATGCGACACGAGCGCCGGCCCCACCTCCTCACCGCGGCCCGGCAGGAAGGCAAGCGTTCCGGCCGGCACGCCCGCCTCGCGGAGGATCTCGAACAGCCGCAGGCCCGTGAGCGACGACTGCTCGGCCGGCTTCATCACCACGGCGTTGCCCGTCACGAGCGCGGCGGTCGTCATCCCGCAGAGGATCGCCAGCGGAAAGTTCCAGGGCGCGATCACCACGGCCACGCCGCGGGGCCGATGCGTGGTGGCGTTCTCCTCGCCCGGCACGTCCACCCGCCGTGGGGCGAACAGCCCCTCCCCCTCGCGGGCGTAATACTCGCAGAAGTCGATCGCCTCGGCCACGTCGGCATCGGCCTCCCGCCAGGGCTTGCCGACCTCGAAGACCTGCAGCGCCGCCAGATCGAAGCGTCGCGTGCGCATGATCGCCGCCGCGGCCCGAAGAACGTCGGCCCGGCGGTGCACCCCGACCGCCTGCCAGGCCGACTGCGCGGCATGCGCCGTCTCGACCGCCCGCCGGGCGTCGGCCGCGGTCGCGGCGCACACGCGGGCCACCACCCGCGCGT
>JBJTPO010000225.1:0-2141 GCA_046075145.1 Planctomycetota bacterium | reverse complement strand
ATCCGGGGGCGAATTCTGGAACCTGCGGAGACTATCGGTTTCCGAAAGGTCGGTCAAGTCATCGCCCGGTGCTGGTTTTTCGGGGGTAAATCTCTGCCTCTGATCCCTGTACGGATGGAAAAGCCTCGATCCGGTGGCATCGCGTCGGCGGCCCTCCCGAAGCCCGGCCGTCCACCTCCGCACCCATGCCGACCCAGGTTCAGCACTCGTGTCGACCTACATCGGCGCCAGTGCCGAACCGGTCCTATCTCTTCTATAAGTTCTTCTCTTCTTCCTTCTTCTATCTACCTATGGGGCACCCCTCGCGGCCCCATCCCTTGGCCCGATAGAGGGCCGCCGTGCTGTCAGTCGCTCGTCCGGGATTTTCGCCCCCTGATTCCGGCTCTTCGTGTCAGGCGGCTCCACGGTCGCCTCGGTGGCTGATCGGGCTTCTCAGCGCCCGAAAACCTTCACCAGCGAGAGGGATTTTCCAGGCCCGTGCCGCCACAGGCATGCGCGGTGGATGGCGTGGGGGCCGGGCATGAGCTGGCTCTCACCTGCGGCGTTTCTTCTTCGGGGACGGCCTGCGTGGCGGAGGCGGCTGGCTAAACCTGTGCTTCTCGTCCGGCCCCTCGTCATTCTCGATGGGGCCGCGGCCGACGTCTTCCACGACCTCATAGTGCTGAACGTCGAACCACTGCTTGAAGACCCTCAGGCTTCGATCCTTCGGCCACACGTCCACGTCCGTGTACCAGCCTTCTAGTTCCCGGCAAAAGATTTCCTCGCAGACCTTCTTGAGGACCTTGTCGGCGTCTGCAGGGTCTTCGTAGTCCGGCACGAGATAGAGCGTCGGCCCCATCTCGTCGAGGGTCACTTCGGGGGCGTCGTCGTAGTCAACTGCACGCAACCACTCACAGAACGGCTTCTTCGGTCGCACGATCACGGCGCTGCGATTGAGCATCGGTGCATTCGATGGGCTGGCGGGCAACCGTTGGGAACGGAGAGAAGTCGGCTGGCGGTGAGGACGCCACGAACCACGGGATCAACGACTACCGGTTGCCTTTTCCAGTTCCAGCAGCGTCAACGCAGAGATCACCATGGCATAGTCGCCGTCGGCCATGGCGGCGACCAGCCGACGCGAATGCCCGATGAACTCGACGTCCTCGCACCCCCGAACACCGACGTATCAGCATAGATTCGAGGACGCATGGCGTGATTATCCATTCAATCGCGAAGCATGTGATATCGCCGTGATGTCGAGGCCCGTCGAGCGCAACATCAGTCCTCTTCCAGATGAATCGTGTGCATGATGCGATGCACGAACGGGGCCACGACAAGAGAAGCGGCACCGATGAACAACAGGCCCGAAAAGAGGGCATACGCCGAGGCAAACAACTTGCCCGCCTGCGTCGTGATCGGATCAACAGGCCCCATGCCACCCAGAATCATGGAAGCGTTCACCAGGGCGTCGATCCAAGGCAATCCACCGAAGTAGTGGTAGCCGAGCACGCCGACCCCAAGGGCCACCCCAATGGCGACAGCCGACAGAGCAACGAACAACACCACGCGCCAGAAGAAGCGGTGAGTCGGCAAGAGAGGGTCGGTACGGTGCTCGAACATTCCCGCTATCGTACATCCTGGGACCAGACCCCAGCACCCGAAGGTGCGACATGACCGACGAACTGGAGTTGGTCGTCCGTCACTTTTTCGGCGAACACCCCGCCGTCGTGCAGCCTCGCTCAGTGGAGCGCGAGGACGCGCAGCGGGCTTCCCGATCCCTCTCGGATCTTGAGCGGCGCCGCGACGAAGACAGCGCCCGTGGGAGGCAGGCGATCCAGGTTGCAGAGGCACTGGAGTCCGTAGCGGCCCGCGCCGTGCATCAGCGTGTGGCAGGGATAGGGGAGCGGCCAGCGCCAGGCCTGGCCGGCGTCGGTGTTGATCGTCTCGGCGGCGAAGCCGAGCACATCGCGGTCGTGGATCAGCCATTCCACCGCCTGCTGGGTCGGCCCCGGCGTGTGCGCGCCGTCGTCCTTCATGTTCACAAACGACGCCGGATCGACGAGCCGCTTTGACCAGTCGGTGCGGAAGGCGAGCCAGGCGCCGGCCGGAATCCGGCCGTGGCGATCCTCCCATGCCCGCAGGAAGTCGACGGTGAGCAGCCA
>JBJTPO010000224.1:0-4189 GCA_046075145.1 Planctomycetota bacterium | reverse complement strand
CGACGACCTACCGGTTCCGGGCGTTCGCCCGCAACGCGCTGGGGATCAGCTACAGCGAGATCCGCACGTTCACCACGGCGGCCAATGTCTGAACGTAGCCCCCGACGCTGGCGGCTTCGAGGCGAGCGGCTGGAACGCCGCCGCGTGCTCGCGGCCGTCTCGTTCACAGGGGTCGACTACACCCAGTCGTTCGACTCGCTTCCCACCACGGGGACTTCCCTCGCGTGGTCGAACGACGCGACGTTGCCGGCCTGGAGCCTGTTCACGGGCGGCGGGGCGGCGCTCACGACGATCGCGGCCGGAAACGGTTCGGCCTCGGGCGGCAGCTTCTTCAGCTTCGGCAGCGGGACGGCGGGCGAGCGGGCCCTTGGGGCCGCAGCCTCGGGCGGCACGTACTTCGGCAGCCCGGCCAGCGGGGGCGTGGCGGGCAGGATCGCGGTCGCGATCGTGAACGACACCGGCGCATCGCAACCCGCCTTCCGCTTCACCTATGACGGCGAGCAGTGGCGCGACGGCGGCAACACGGCGGCCCAGTCGCTGACGGTGGAGTATGGCTACGGCGCGACCTTCGCGGGCGTCTCCGGCTGGACGGCGACACCCTTCTCGTTCACCTCCCCGCGGGCCACCGCGACCGCCGCCGCGCTCGATGGCAATGCGACGGCCAACCGCGTCGCCGGAATCGGCGGCACGGTCACGCCCGCCTCACCCTGGGCGGCCGGCACGACGCTCTGGATCCGGTGGAACGACCTCAACGACGCGGGCAACGACCACGGCCTGGCGATCGACAACTTCAGCTTCTCGCTGCCGACCGGTGGCGGGGCGATCTCGGGGGCTGCGACCACCGCCATCTTCACCACCACCTACGGCACGCCCTCGGCCGCCCAGTCGTTTCCGGTGACAGGGAGCGGCCTGACCGGCGCGATCACGGCCACGGCTCCGGCCGGCTACGAGGTGTCGGCCGACGGCGTCGGCTTCGGGCCGACCGCCACCCTCGCGGAGTCGGGCGGGACGGCCGCGGGCACGGTCCGGCTCAGGCTCGCCGCCAGAGCAGCGGTGACCGGGGCACTCAACGGGGTCTCCGTCGTGCTCACGAGCCCTGGAGCCGCGACCGTCCGGATCACGACTCCGGCCGCTGGAAACCTGGTCGCGCCGCTTGCCGTGACCGTGACGGGGGCCGTGGCCCTGGGCAAACCATTCGACGGCACCACGGCCGCGGCGATCAACGGGGCCACCCTCGTGGGACTGCTCTCCGGCGACGAAGTCGCGGTGTCCGGGGGCGGCAGCTTCGCCACGGCCGGGCCGGGCGAGAGCATCGCGGTCACAGCCAATCTCGTACTCGTCGGCGCCGCCGCGGCGAACTACTCGCTCACGCAGCCCACCGGCCTCTCCGCCACGATCACGCCCGCCGCCGCCCCGCAGATCCTGCTGGCGGAGGACTTCGCGACGCTCACGGCCGGTGGCAACACTTCGACCTCGGGAACGGGCGCCCCCTCGGGCACCGAAATCGTCGGCGTTGTGACCACCAACTTTCCGCTCTCGACCAAGGCCTACGCCGCGGGGGGCGCGCTCAAGCTCGGCACGAGCAGCCTGGCAGGCTCGATCACCACGCGGACGCTCGACCTGAGCGGGAACGGCGGGGCGTTCACTGTCCGGTTCGACGTCAAGGGCTGGACCACCGTCGAGGGCGACATCCTCGTGAGCGTGAGCGGCCAGGCGGCCCGGCTGGTCTCCTACTCGGCCACGGTCGGGCAGGCCTTCGAGACCAAGACGCTCCAGTTCACCGGCGGCCAGGCGAACTCGACGATCACCTTCTCCACGTCCGCCAAACGGGCGTTCCTGGACACGATCTCGATCACGACGATCGCCGTCGCGCAGCAGCACGCGATCAGCGGCCTCGTCTGGGACGACGCCGACGGCGACGGCGCCCGCGGCCAAGGCGAGCCGGGGCTGCCGGGTTGGACGGTGTATCTCGACCTCGACAACGACGGCGGCCAGGGCGGCGGCGAGCCGGCCACGACGACGACGGCGGACGGCGGCTACTCGTTCACCGGCCTGGCGGCGGGAACGTACACCGTGGCCCAGCTCGTGCCCGCGGGCTGGGGACAGACCTCCCCCGCGGCCGCCGCCCGGGCGGCGCGGGCCGCCGTGATGGTGGATCCGGAGTATGCCCCGGCGGTGCGTCGGCAGCAGAAGCGGTTCATTCCCAACGACCCGCTCTTCGGCCAGCAGTGGCATCTCCGCAACACGCTCCAGAGCGGCGGCGTCTCCGGGGAGGATGCCCGGTTGACGACGGCCTGGGACACCGTGCGCGGCAGCGGCGTGGTGATCGGGATCGTGGACGACGGCCTGCAGCACACGCACCCCGATCTCGCGGCCCGCTATGACGCGAGCCTGAGCTACGACTTCAACGACAACGACCCGAACCCCGCGCCCGCGAGCGCCGACGGCCACGGCACCTCGGCCGCCGGCGTGGCCGCCGCCAGCGGGAACAACGGCCTTGGTGTCACGGGGGCGGCTCCGGCCGCGACGCTGGCGGGCATCCGGCTGATCGCCGCCAGCACCACCGACCAGCAGGAGGCCACGGCGCTCAACTACAAGTCGCAGGACATCGACATCTACAGCAACAGCTGGGGACCGACGGACGATGCGGCGCGGCTCGAGGGGCCCGGTCCGCTTACGCTCGCCGCCCTGAAAAACGGCGTGGAGACCGGCCGCGGCGGGCTCGGTTCGATCTACGTCTGGTCGGCCGGCAACGGGCTGGGCAGCAACGACAACGTCAACTACGACGGCTACGCCAACAGTCGCTACACGATCGCCTTCTCGGCGATCGACAACCGGGGCGTGCAGTCTTCGTACAGCGAGCCCGGAGCCCCGATCCTGGTGGCAGCCCATTCGAGCGGCGACAGCGTGGGCATCACCACCACCGACATCACCGGCAGTGGCGGCTACAACACGGCCGCCTCCGCCTCGGGGGGCGACTACACCGACACGTTCGGCGGCACGTCCTCGGCCGCCCCGTTGGTTTCGGGCGTGGTGGCGTTGATGCTCGAGGCGAATCCCGCGCTCACCTGGCGTGACGTCCAGCATGTGCTCGTCAACTCGGGGCGGCGGAATGACCCGGCCGATGCCGACTGGGTGACCAACGGCGCCGGGAAGTGGGTGAACCACAAGTACGGCTACGGGGCGGTGGATGCCACGGCGGCGGTCAGCCTGGCCACCGGCTGGACCACCGTCGGGCCCGAGGTGGCGGCGGCGTCACCCACGATCACGGTCGCGGCGGCGGTCCCCGACAACAACCCCACCGGCATCACTTCGGCGTACACCGTCGGCGCCGACATCAAGGTCGAATGGGTGGAGGTGGTGTTCAACGCCACGCATCCCTACCGCGGCGATCTCGACGTGGTCCTCACCTCACCCTCCGGCACCCGGTCGGTGCTGGCGACGCGGCACAACGATGGTGGTGACGACTATCGCGGCTGGATGTTCACGTCGGCCCGGCACTGGGGCGAGTCATCCACCGGGACCTGGACCCTTTCGGTCGCCGACACGGCCTCGTCCGATCTGGGCACGTGGAACTCCTGGTCGCTGCGGGTCTATGGCACGGCAGGTGCTGGTGGCGGGGGAGGCGGCGGCGGCGGAGGTGGCGGCGGGGGCGGGGCTGGCAACCCGGTCGGCACCCAACTCGTCACGCTGGCCGGCGGGGTTGATGCTGCGGGCATCAACTTCGGCAATCGCCGACTCACGCCCACCCTGCCGACGGTCAACGCGGTCGGCAACCTCGCGGCGATGACGACTGTCGTCGGCACCTCCTCGACTGCGCAGACGATCTCCGTGACCGGGGCGAACCTGACCGCCGACGTGACCGCCACGGTGCCCAAGGGCTTCGAGGTGTCCGGCGACGGAACGAGCTATGCGACCTCGGTGACGTTTCCGCGGAGTGGCGGCGGCGTGAGCGGGACGCTCTTCGTCCGCCTGGCGGCCACGGCGGACGTCGGTATCCTCGCCGACGCCGTGGTGACGCTCACGTCGGCCGGCGCGGTCTTGGTGAGCGTGCCGATCGGGGCCAGCACGGTGACGAGCACGGCGGTGAAGGTGACGGGCGTGTTCGTGCGGGGCTCGACCTGGAACACCGGTTATCTGGGTCTCGGCGAGTTCACGACGGTGGGCGCGGACCAGCTGGGCTGGGGTC
>JBJTPO010000223.1:0-10669 GCA_046075145.1 Planctomycetota bacterium | reverse complement strand
CCATCCGCCAGGGGTCGGTCACGGTCAAGAACCACTCCAGGCCGATCGCCCACTGCCAGGCGTGGATGAGGTTCTTCTCCTTGTAGGCGATCGGCAAGACGCCGCAGCCCCCCTCGAGGTGCAGGTCGTGCGACACCAGCGGCACGCCCGTGGCGTGGGCGAGGTGCTCGGCGGCGGCCGAGTCGCCCGTCATCGCCACCGTGCCGCCGAACAGCACCTGGCCGACGTCGAGCGTGAGGTCGGGGCAGGCGTTGAAGAACTCGACCACCGGGGCCACGCCCGAGCCGAACGAGCCCTCGTCGAGGTCGCCGCCGGAGTAGCTGTGGAACTGCACGTGGGCCAGATGAGCGCGGCGGCCCGCGAGCGACTTCATCGTCTCGAAGAGTGTCCGCCAGTTGCCGGGCAGGCCGAGGTTCGCGGTGTGCACGTGGAGCGGATGGGGCAGGCCCAAGTCGCCGACGGCCTCGGCGAGCCGCTCGAGCAGCACGCGGGGCGTGAGCGACTCGCCCGGCAGCGGCGTGTCGAGATCGTGATGGTCGCCCCGCCGGCCCCGCTTCCAGAAGGCCGGGCCGCCGGGGTTGGCCACCTTCACGGCCCAGCCCCGGCCGGCTTCGATCGCGGCGGCCAGCAGCCTGCGGAGCGTCGCCCGGTCGTCGCGGGAGGCCGCCGCGAGCACGTCGGACTGGTCGGCGGCCAGCAGGTAGATGCCCTTGTCAAGGATCGGCAACTCGGCGAGCTCGGCGTGCGCGATGGCCGCGGCGGCCGTGGCGATCGCGGCGTCGAACACGGTCGTGTAGCCGAGTGCCGCGTAGAGGGCACCGGTGGCGTGGATCGTGGGGACGGCGGCGGGGGTGTCGTCGCGGCGGCCGCGGGCCAGATGCGGCGCGATCCGCCGGCCGTGGGCCACCTTCGGCCCGGCCACGTGGCTGTGGAGATCCACGCCGCCGGGCATCACCACCAGGCCGCTGGCATCGACCCGGGTGAACCCCGACGGATCGGCGGGCCGATCGATGATCCGTCCGTCCTCGACCCAGACATCGGCGACGACGCCGTCGCGGCCGTTGGCTGGATCGTGAATCGTGCCGCCCGAGAGCACGAAGGGGCCGTGGGAGTGTCGCGGGTCTCTCATTGCGGCGTTCCAGGGCCGAGCCGCTCGCGAATCGCCCGAAGCACCGCCGCCAGCGCGGCAGCCGCGGTGTCGTGGTCGTCGATCCGTACGACGACGAGTTCGCCGCCCCGCGCGGCGAGCGCCGCCTCGACCACCGCCGGCAGGGGGCCCACCGCAAGCACGGCATCAACCTCCCCGCGGGCAATCAGCGCTTCGGCCGTGTCCTCGGCCGGCCGGAAGCTCGCGCCTGCCCGGTCGGCTCGGGCGATGCCGCCGGCCGCGCCGTACCGCCAGGTGAGGATGTCCGCGGCGTCGGGGCCGCCGCCTCGAGCGCATGGCGGCTCGTCGAGCGACACCTCGAACGCGGGCCGCTCGTGGGCGATCGCCCGCACGAGCAGCCGCGTGGCCCAGGTTGCCAGCCCGAGCGGGTCGTCGGCGCGGGCTGTCACGAAGCCCACACAGGCGGCAGCGCGGATCGCCGCGGTCAACTCGTCGCAGGCAGCCGCGAGGCAGGCCGCGGCGGCGTTGTCGACCGGCGTCGCGTGGCCGTGCAAGCCCGCGTGGAGGAGCCGCGCGAGATCGACCGCCGACTTACGAGGCAGCTCGAAGTGGCGGCTCGCGCCAGCGACGGGCTCCGGGCCGATGGCGAGCAACTGCCGGTGCATGCCGCACACGAGCGGCGGCGCGAGGAATGCGTCCCGGAAGCCCGGGTGGCGGGCTTCAGGGTCGCAGAACCACGCGACCACAAGATTGGCGCGGTCGCGGAGTTCCGCGGGATCCGCGGTGATTTCGCCGGCCCGCGCCACGACCGGACCGAGCGGGCTGGCGAGGTCGGCGCTGCCGGTGTCGATCGCGGCGCCGAGCACCTCGGCCACGTCGCAGGCGGCGGTGACCGCGGGGAATGACGCATTGCTCAGGCCCGTGACGAGCACGCGGCGGGCGGCCGCCAGCACGTCCGCCGCCCGGGCGACCTCGCTGGGACCCGAGCCCGGGCTCCGGATCTCGGCGGCTGACGTGCTGGCGCGGCTCACGACTTGGGCAGGACCCAGATGTTGCGATACCGCACGGGGCTGCCGTGATCCTGGAGGTAGAGCGGTCCGACCGTGTTGTCCTTGCCGTCGCGGCCGGCGGGGGTGATCTTCGGCACCTCGACGTCGTCGTGAATCAGGACGCCGTTGTGGCGGACGCTGAGCCGGGCCGCCTTCACCTTCGTGTCGCCTTCGTACCTCGGCGACGTCACCTCCACGTCGTAGGTCTGCCAGGAGAGCGGCGGCAGGCACATGTTCACGCTCGGGGCGGCCACTGAATAGATGCCGCCGCACTCGTTGTTCGTGCCCTCGAGGCCGAAACTGTCGAGCATCTGCACCTCGTAGCGGCCCTGGAAGTAGGCCCCGCTGTTGCCCCGGTCCTGGCCGCGGGCCTTGGGCTGGTAGGGCAGGAGAAACTCGACGTGCCAGGTGGCGTCGCCGAAATCCTGCTGCGTGGCCACGTCCTGCATCAAAAGGCCGTCGGCGGTGAGCTTCGCGTTGACGAGCGTCTGGGTCTCGTCCACGGGGCCAGGGCCGTCGAAGATCACGACGGCGCCGGTGGGCGGCCGAGCGCCGAGCGTGGGGCTCTTGCGTTCCACCTTGGAGAGCATGGCGATGGCCGAGCCCGCGTCATCGAGGACGACGAGCGAACCGCCCCGAATTCCGCCTTGTCGCTTCGTGCCACCGAGGTCCACGCCCTCGAGTTTCACTTCCTCCCCCTCGCGCACGCCGGACCCCTTGATCTTGTCGGGGGGCGTCCAGCCGGCTCCGGGCAGGCCGCCGGGATAGGCGACGGCGTCGAACTTCCCGTCCCCCAGGGCGATCACCTGGACACCGAACTTCGTCTCGCCCGCCTCGTGCTTGACGACGCCCTCGTACTCGCCCTGGAAGGGAAAGTCGGCATCGGTGGCCGGGGGGGCGGTGGAGACCTGCTTGTCGGCCGGGGCAGCGAGGGCGAACCCTTCGGCCGAGAAGACGCCGGCCGAGATGACCACGGCGGTGACAATGAAGCAACGTGGCATGGATGCTCCTGCGGCAACGTGAGACGGACCTGCAAGGAGTATGCCTTGCCGCAGGCCCTGGTGAAAACCCGGCCGCGGTGGCGTCAGGCCAGCCCTGCGGTCGCCCGTAATCCTCCGGCCATGTCCGTGCGATCCAGGGCTCTCCGTTTCGCACCGCGGATTGGACGCCGTTCGGGCGGGGCCGGCAGAATCGCCCGCATGACGAGGCAGACTGCCGCCGATGGCCCGGGGCTCGCGCGATTTCGCCAGGTGACCACGGCGCCCCAAGGCCACATGCTCACGAACACCGGCGTCTGGTCGCCCGATGGCCGGTGGATCGTCTACGACACCCGCTCGACAGCCGATGGCGCAGTCTTCGACGGCATCAGGATCGAGCGGGTCGAGGTGGAGACAGGCCGCGTCGAGGTGCTCTACGAGTCGCGCGACGGTGCCTGCTGCGGCGTGGTCGCCGCGAGTCCCGTCGACGACCGCGTGGCGTTCATCCTCGGGCCCGAGCGGCCCGACGCGACCTGGAGTTACGGCCCGGCGCGGCGGCGGGGCGTGGTCGTGGAGGCCTCGCGACCGGCCGCGGTGACGAGTCTCGATGCCCGCGACCTCGTGCCCCCCTTCACGCCCGGTGCGCTCCGCGGCGGGACGCACGTGCATGTCTTCTCGCCCGATGCCCGGCTCGTCAGCTTCACCTATGAAGACGCCGTGCTTGACGCCACCGGGTCCGGCTCCCGAGAGCGGAATCTGCGGGGCGTGGGCGTGACCCTTCTCGACGTGCCCGTGACGGTGCCCGCCTCCCATTGCCGCAATCACTCGGGCCACGCCAGCGTCCTGGTGACAAGGCTTGTGGACGAGCCGCGGCCTGGCAGCGACGAGATCAGCCGCGCTGTGGAAGAAGCGTGGATCGGCACCGCCGGCTATCGCCGCCCGGATGGCTCGTGGCAGCGGCGGGCCCTCGCTTTCCAGGGCCGCGTCACGGCCGCCGACGGCAGGATCTGCGACGAGGTGTTCGTTGTGGACCTGCCCGACGACCCGCGGCGGCTGCTCGACCCGGGTGAGCGACCGCTGGTCGGCACGTTCGCGACGCGGCCGGCGCCACCGGTGACGGTGACGCAGCGGCGGCTCACGTTCACGGCCGACCGGCGTTACCCCGGCATCCAGGGCCCGCGACACTGGCTGCGGTCGAGCCCCGACGGCACGCGAATCGCGTACCTGGCCCGCGATGACGCGGGCGTGGTGCAGGTCTTCACGGTGTCGCCGACGGGCGGCGCGGTCGCGCCGCTCTCGCACGCCCCCTGGGGCATCGCCAGCAGCTTCACGTGGAGCCCCGACGGCCGCTGGATCGCCTGCGTGGCCGACGGCAGCGTCTGCCTCGTCGATGCGGGCGATGGCGCGATCCGCCGGCTCACGCCGCCGGTGCGGGGCGAATCGGCACCACGCCCGGAGGCCTGCGTGTTCTCGCCCGATGGCAGGCGGATCGCCTTCGCCCGGATGGTGAGGGCCGACGACGGCGCGATGCGCAACCAGATCTTCGTGGCGGATCTGCCCTGATCGAGCCCGGACCGTGAGCGTGACGGGCACGCGAGGCCCGGCCGGGAGACACCGTGGGGTCGGCTCGGGCGGGCGTCAGCCGGTGGTCAGGCTGAGTCGCCGCCGGATGAAGGCGAGGACATCCGAGTTGCCCAGAACCTCCGAATGCCGCACGCTGCCCGTCGTGGGCGTCCAGGTCTGGCCGGCCGTGGGCGTGCCGTTGCCCCACGAGCGGACGACGATTCGCGGGTCATTGGCGTAGGTGGCCTGGAGCGAGACGGTGGGCAGCAAGTCATCGCCGGACGCCAGCTTCTCCCGCAGGTGGTAGACGCTGCCGGCGGGAGGGGTGATCGGCCGCGACACCTCGAACGGCCAGACCGAACCGCTCCGCCCGTCGGCCACGACGGCCCGGACGAAGGTCTCGGTCGTGATCGGTCGGCGGGACAGCAGGGCCAGCGGGTGTTCGCCATAGGTGACCGTCACCCGCCCCACGAGCGAGGCCCAGGGGTTCGAGCCGGCCGTGCTCCCGGCGTTGAGGTCGAGCAGCAGGCGATTGGCGTCGGGCGTGTCGTTGATGGTCGTCAGCCGGCCCGAGGTGTCGGTGAGAAACTCGTAGGTCGGCAGCAGATCCCGCAGCGAGGCGAGATAGCGTTGGAGGAACAGCCGCGGATCGGGCTGGCCGGTCTGGGGATCCGTGATGGCGGCGAGGTCGATCGACCCGTCGGGGCCAGTGACGGTCGCTTCCTCGTCGACGACGTCCTCGTAGACGGGCCGCAGGATCGTGCCGACCAGGTTCAAGTCGCCGAGAACCGGCGGGAGCGTGAACGACGTGGTGTCGTTGTTCCAGAACGGGTAGGTGAACGCCGCACCCAGGCTGGGGGAGGCGAGGATCATCAGGTCGTCGACCGTCGGGAGGGAATAGGTGCGGCCTCCGGCGGTGAACGCGGCCCCGTAGGCGGCGCTCTGGACGTACGCCCGGCTGATGAGGCCGCCGTTGGAGTGGCCGAGCAGGTCGACCGTCACGATGCTGGGGTCGTTCACGACCATCTGCTTGAGGAAGTTGCCGAGGTAGCCGAGCGAGAAGGCCGGCTCGGGCTGCAGGATCGACTCGGCCGTCACGGCCGCAAGCACGCCGTCGCGGATGCCGTCGGCCGGCGCGATCGGGAGCCGCCAGTCGTAGGGCACGAGGAACTGGTCCCGGCCCCTGACGTAGCCGGCCGCGGCGAGGGAATCTTGGAGTTTCCCGTACATGAGCGCGCGGGCCACGCCCACCACGGCCAGCCGCTCAGCGGGGTAGCCGCGGCGCAGAAGGAAGTCGGACAGGTCGAAGAGGCTGGCGGGGCCGCTCGTGCCATACCCTGGCACGATCACCACGGGGTCGGGCCGCTGCTGCACCGTGACGTGCCGCGTCGTGTGCTGGCCAAAGGCGTCACGGGCGGTGACCTCGATCCGGTTCGTCGCCGACCGCTTGAGCGCGAGACTGGCGACGGCGGAACCCTCCGGCCCGGCGACCTGTCGCGCGCGGGCCCCCGTGGCTTCGTTCGTGAACACGACCGCCGCACCGGGCGTGGTCGCGGCCTCGATCTCGCCGGCCGGGAGGCGAACCACGCCCGCATGGCTCGGCGTCGAGGAGGAGATGCCGGCCCGCAGGGCGAGCGGCCGCACGGAGGTCGCGGCCCAGAGGTTGGAGGCCGCCAGCCGGAGGTCACGTCCGTCGATCACCCGGTTGCCGTCGACGTCGGCCCGCGCGAACTCCGGCCGCGTCAGGGCCGTGGGTGTCCGGATGCCGGTGCGGATCCGGGCCAGGTCGTCGGGCGTGACCTCGTGCGAGCCATCCACGTCACCGGCGAGCTGGAAGTCGATGGCATAAGAAACTCCCACGCCCATCCAGCCGAACCGCCCCGACACCGTGTGGGAGCCGGTGCCCAACCGGACGAGCAGACTGCCGCCGGCCGTCTGCGTCTGCGACCCGGAGGGGGCCGAGGTCACGCGGACGTCGCGCAGGGATCCCCCGGAACCGCCGACGCGGCTGTCGATGCGGAGCAGCACGCGATCGTCCCCGGCGGTGTCGAAGTCGGTCGGCCGGATCGCGAACCCGAGGGAGACGCTCGACGCGAACCCGGCACGCGTGCCCTCGAGCGAGGCAAAGGCCCCGAGCCCGTCGGTGGCCATGAGCGATCGCGGCTCGAGCCGCTCGCCGGGGAGGCCTTCGCGGGGGCGGATCGGCTTGGGTCTGGACGCGCCGCGGTTCATCTCTCGGACGCTACCAACCCCGCCTCCAAACGCAAGTTTTCGGCGGCGGCGAGGCGGTGGATCGTGCCCCAAGAGGCCCTCACCATCCGCTCGAAGTCGGCCACGGCCGCGGGGCGGCTGTCGGGGAAGTTGTTCCGCCACTCGAACAGCGGGCCGTAGATGCCGTGCCAGGTGGTGAGCCGCCGCGTGATCCAGTCGGGCTTGTCGGCCATCTGGAAGGCGATCGCGGGATAGGACACGCGGACGCCATGGGCGTGGGCGGAGAGGCCGGTGAGGATGCTCGCCCGGCTCGAGGAGCAGAGCGACGTGGTTGCAAAAGGCGTTGGCGAACCGCACGCCCTCGGCCGCGAGCGTGGGCGGAGGCCGACGACGGTGCCACCCCGGCCAGAAGGACGATGCTCCAGATTGCGGGCGGCATCCCGGTCTCTCACCGTGTTCTCGGCCGTTCAAGGCTCGCTGATCAAGCGGCGCTGGCGGGCTTGGCGAACACCAGCCGCCCGGCCGAGGTCTGGAGCGTGCTCGTCACATGCACGTGCACCATCTGGCCGATCTGGCCGCGGCCGTTCTCCACGACCACCATCGTGCCGTCGTCGAGGTAGCCCACACCCTGGTCGGGCTCCTCGCCCGGCTTCACCAGCCGCACCGTGAGGGAGTCGCCGGGCACGAACGTCGGCTTCAGCGCCAGCGCCACGTCGTTGACGTTGATCGCCGGCACGCTTCGCACGCCCGCGAGCTTGACCACGTTGGGGTCGATCGTGACCACCCGGCCCTCGAGTTGCCGGGCCATCGCCACCACCCGCGACTCGAGCGTGGCCTCGTCGTCGAGTTCGTCCCGTGGACTGATCACGTCGATGTCGATGGCCTTGTTGGACCGCAGCCGGCCGAGGACGTCGAGCCCGCGGCGGCCCCGCGTCCGGCGGGTGCGGTCCTGCGACTCGGCCGCCACCTGGAGTTCGTCGAGCACGAAGGCCGGCACCACGAAGCGGCTCTCGAAGATGCCCGCCTCGGCGAGGTCGGCCACCCGGCCGTCCACGATCGCCGTGGTGTCGAGCACATTCGGCCGCAGGCCGCGGACGTCGCGGGCGAACTCCACGAACGGGATCAGGAACCGGAAGTCGTTCCGCGTTTGGAGCAGCAGGCTCGTGCTCAGGTAGCAGAGCACGGCCCCGATGATCAGGGGAGCCCATGCCCAGACCGGGTCGGCCTTGTTGAGCGGGAGGACGGGCGTGAGGGCCAGCATCGTGATGTAGGTGAGAAACACGCCGATCAGGAGACCGAAGTAGACGGAGGTGATGATCGTGAGATCCTTGCGGCGGATGGCCCCGTCGATGCCGATCACCGTCAGCGGCAGGGCGATCATCCCGGCCAGGATCCCCCACGGCACCCAGGTCGGCGTGGACCGGAGGGCCGAGTCGTTGATGATCAGCACCGCGATCCCCGCGGAGACCAGGATGAAGATCGCGCGGAGGAGGAAGAGGGCCATGCGTGTGGATCAGTCGGCGGCAGGGCAGGACAACGACGCCGGATGATACCTCGGGCCGAGAGACCGCGGCAAAGTGGTTTCGGACCCGCAGGCTCGGGGTGGCCCGTACCATCTCGCCGGACGCTCGCTGCGCCCATCCTGGGCTTTGCTCGCTCCATGCCAGCTTCGCTTCGGCATCCTGCCTGCGCTCGCTGCCAAGGCCGGCTTGATTGGCACTGGCCACCCCTCGCAGTCAAACGGTTGAGGTAGCAGCCGATGCGATTCGTATGAGCGAACGTCGCGCGCCGGAACGCGCACGAACACGGCCGCCCGGAGGTGCGGTCGGCGGCCGGAGGGCCGCGAAGGCTGCAGGGGCATGGATGCCCCTGCAGCCGTGAAATCAGCCCAGTCGGCGGGCGTGGTCGAGGTCGAGGAAGCGGTCGGTCATGCCGGCGATGTAGTCGGCGGTGCTGCGCGGGACGCCGCAGGTCGCCGCGCGTGCCCGAAACCGGGGCGGGAGCGACTCCGGATGGGCTACGTACCAGCCGAACACATCGGCCAGTTTTTGCTGTGCGGGAACGCGGATCGCGAGCACCCGCTCGCTGCGATACACCTCCTCGAACAGGAATCGCTCCAGCTCCCGCTTGGCGGCCGCGAGCGCGGGGGCGTGGGCCACCAGCCGCCGCGTGCCACCCTCGGCCGGCCGAAACGCCGCCCGCACGTCGGCCACCGAGGCGATGCCGAGGCTCCGGATCGCGGCCAAGGTCGTGCGGACGAGCTCGGCCACCTGGAAGTCGACCAGCTCGTGGATCACCGCCCGCTTCAGCTCGCCGCTGGTGAGCGGCCCAAAGCGTTCGCGGACCCGGGCCGCGGCCTCGGCCACCAGCGGCAGCTCGAGCAGCGCCTCCTGCGACACGAGCCCGAGCTCGATGGCGTCGTCGACGTCGTGGGTGTCGTAGGCGATCGAGTCGGCGGCATCGACCACCTGGGTCTCGAGCAGCGGCGCCGGTGCCGTGCCGTCCTTCTTGCGGGTCGCCTGGGCGTCGAGCACCTCGCGGGAGAGATTGAGCCCGGGGAACTCCGGGTACCGCGTCTCGAGCAGCTCCATGATCCGCAGCGCCTGGGCGTTGTGATTGAACCCGCCCTCGCCGCGGAGCAGGTCGGCGAGCACATCCTCCCCCGCGTGGCCAAGCGGCGGGTGGCCGATGTCGTGGGCCAGGGCCAGGGTCTCGACGAGGTCCTCGTTGAGGGCCAGCGCCCGGGCGAGGGTGCGGGCGATGTTGGTCACCTCGAGCGTGTGCGTGAGCCGGCTGCGGTGGTAGTCGCCGTGATAGCCGGTGAAGACCTGCGTCTTGTGGGCCAGTCGGCGGAAGGCGGCCGAGTGGACGATCCGGTCGCGGTCCCGCTGGTAGGGGCTGCGGTAAGGGTGCGGCGGCTCGGGATGGACGCGGCCACCTGTGTCGGCCGCATGCATCGCCCACGGGGCCAGCCAGGCCTTCTCACGGGCCCGCCAGTCGGGAATCTCGAACGCACCCGCCGCGGTCATCGCTCCGCTCCTTCCGCCTCCGTCAGCTGCTGCCACAGCGCGTCGAGCGACTGCGGCAGCACGCGGACGCCGGCCAGCGCCGGCATGAAGTTCACGTCGCCCGGCCAGCGGGGCACGATGTGCCAGTGGAGGTGGCCCGGCACCCCGGCACCGGCCACGCGGCCCAAGTTCAATCCGACGTTGAAGCCCTGGGCCTGCATGCACCGCTCCATCGTGGTGCACCAGCGGGCCAGGCACCGCTGCAGGTCGAGCAGTTCATCGTCGGCGAGGCTCGCGAGCGTGGCCCGGTGGTCGAGCGGGGCGACGAGCAAGTGGCCGTTGGAGTAGGGGAAGCGGTTGATCACCACCACGCTCCGCGCGGTGCGGCCCACCACGCCCAGGGCCTGGTCGTGCTTCGGCGTCGACGCGGCGACGCGACAGAGAAAACAGTCGTGGTCGGCCCCCGGCCGCCAGTCGGCGACCGTGACCGCGGCCGCGGGGTCGCCCGACTCCCGGCCCTGCACGTAGCCGAGCCGCCAGGGCGCCCAGAGCCGCTCATGATGCTTGCACGCTTCGCTGTCCATGCCGAGAGCCTACCGCGCCCGCAGCCGCGCGGATGGCGAGGCGGCGATCAGGTCCGATGCCGTATGATTTACGTCGGCTTCGGAAACGTCGGCAATCCGAGGGGTGGCCCGTGCCAACCGAGCCGGCGTTGGAAACCGACCGGAGCCAGGATGGCGAAGGGCGGTTTCC
>JBJTPO010000222.1:0-1726 GCA_046075145.1 Planctomycetota bacterium | reverse complement strand
CCTGTTCGGGGCTCATGTAGAGCGGCGTTCCGAGCGTCATGCCCTCCTGAGTGAGATCCAGATTCTCGGAAAGCACCCGGGCCAGGCCAAAGTCGGCCACCTTCACATCGCCCGCCCGCGTGAGCAGCAGGTTCTCCGGCTTGATGTCGCGGTGAACGATCCCCTGCTCCGAGGCCCGCGCCAGTGCCGATCCCACCTGTTTGAGCACCCAGATCGCCTGGACCGCATCGAGCGGCCCTCGGGCCTGAAGCCATGCCTTCAGCGACGGCCCCGTCACGTACTCTTCTGCGAGGAAATGGATTCCGTCGATGCAGGCCACCTCGTGGATCTGCACGATGTGGCCGTGCACGAGCGAGGCCGCGGCCCGGGCCTCCTGTTCGAAGCGGCTCACGGCCGCGGGGTGACGGAGCGTCTCGGGCCGCAGCACCTTGATCGCCACGTGGCGGTTGAGCGAGGTCTGCTCGGCCAGATACACGTCGGCCATGGCGCCGCTGCCCAGCCGGCGCATGAGTCGGTAGCCGCCGAGCCTGCGGCCGGAAAGGTCATCGTCTGCGGCGGCGGCCGCGGGCTTGTCGTCCATAGCCTCCCGAGTATCGGATTCGGGCGACGGAGCGGCAAACCGGCCGCGCAGCGGATCAGTCGAGCCGCTCGCGGCGGCCGCCGAAGAGCGTCCGCAGTCCCAGCACGATCAGGGCCAGCCCGCCCGCTGCGGCAAGAAAGTCGGGCCCGGAGCCGCCGTCGGCCGGCCAGTTGGCCCAGGCCGGCAGGAATCCCGCCACCGCCAGTTGTCCGCCACCCGACGGCGGGGCCGCCGCCTCGGGTCGCATCGCCACCTCGACGGGCGACCAGGCCGGGGGCAGGTCGGGGGCAGACTCGACCTGGGCCGACCGGGGCAGCGGGCCGCCCCCTGCGTCGGCGATCCGCTCCCCGGGCGGGCCGGCCGGCGCGGCGGCCAGCCCGATCCCGCGATCGATGGCCCGGGCGTCGGAAAACTCGGCGATGGGCGTGGGCACGAAGCCGCGCGAGCCGACGGCCGCGAGGAACGTCTTCACACGGGTGGAGCAGCTGCCGATCGTGCGGCCCTCGCTCTGGCCGAAGAGCACGCCGGCCAGTTCGCCCGAGGCGTTGAAGATCGGTCCGCCCGAGTCACCCTGGCGGGCGGTGGCCTGGAGTTCAACGAACTCCTTCGGGTAGCCCGTCGTCGGCGAGAGGTAGTCGAGGCACTGGCCGCTCTCCTCCCGGTAGGAGCCCCGGCCGAAGCCGGCGATCGTGAGCGTCTCGCCGATCGCGGGCGGCGCGGCGGCGATCGTGACGGGCGTGGCCTTGGGCTTCCAGATGACGAGCGCCGCCAGGTCCCAGGCCTCGTCCCACCGGACCACCGTGCCCGCCGACTGGAAGCCGTCGGGGAACTGCACGAGCACGGCCGAGCGGCTGTCGCGGACGACGTGCCAGTTGGTGATCACGAGCCCCTGCGTGCGGTTCAAGTCGACGAGCACACCCGAGCCCATCGAGGTGCCCGACGACTCCGGCGCGATGATCCGTGCGACCGCCGGGTGGGGCGTCTGACCGGTGAGGAGAAACTCCGCCAGGTTCTGCGGTGTCCAGACCGCCTTGGCCGGACCGCCCGTGTCCCAGCCCCAGGGGGCCGACTGCGCACAGGCTCCGTCGGCGGCGAGCAGGCACGCCCCGAGGGCGGCCGCCCGCACGGCGTCGGATCCGATCCGTC
>JBJTPO010000221.1:0-5491 GCA_046075145.1 Planctomycetota bacterium | reverse complement strand
GGACGGCGACCGGCTGGTCACGATCGCCAAGGCCTACTCGGGCCTGGCCGACGCCGAGATCGTGGAGATCGACCGGATCGTGCGGGCCACCACGCTCGAGCGGCACGGGCCGGTGCGGATCTGCGAGCCCACGCTCGTGATGCAGCTCGCCTTCGAGGGGGTGGCCGCCTCGACGCGGCATAAGGCGGGGCTGGCCGTCCGCTTCCCCCGGATCGTCCGCTGGCGACGCGACAAGACCCCCGCCGAGGCCGGCACGCTCGCCGACCTGCGGCGGATGCTTGCCCAGTTTTCGTGACCGGACGCGCCCCGCGCGACCTCCTTTCGCGGCTTGCGCAGCTTGCCGGGCCGTCTGTCCCGGTCGAAACGATCGTCATGCAGCCTGCGGGCCGTGCCGAAAAGAAGGATGCGCGGAAGCGTGCCTCGCGCAACGGTTGCACCGGCACGAAGGGGGTGGGGGATGATCAAGGCGTGGCGACAGCCCCGGACGAGGCTCCTGGCGACGGCCCTGGCGACGGTCTTCACGGCGATGGGCGAGATGGACGCGCGGGGTGTCGCCGCCGACATCGCCCCAGGCACGGTGGCCGACGTGGTCGGCGCCGAAGAGCCGGCTGCCACGGAAGTCGACGGCGCCGTCGCGCATCCCAAGGCGCCGATCACGATGGAAGACATCCCGCCCGAACCCGTCGAGATCGAGTCGATCCTGGTGGAGAGCATGGCCGACCAACCCTTCGCGGAAGGGATCATCGAGCATGCGCCGCACGAGGTCATGGGCTCCTGCACCAGTTGCACCGCCGGCGGCTGCACGGGGGGCTGCGAGCGGCCGCATGCCGGCATCGGCGAGACCTACTGGGTCGTCGACAGCGTGTTCCTGCAGCGGGACAACCAGTCCACCGACCAGATCCTCGCCGCCATCGGACCCAACGCCATCATCACCACCGGTGAGCCGCAGTTCGCGGTGCAGCCGGGCCTGCGGCTGTTCCGGGGCGTCGTGGACGACTGCGGCCGCGGCTGGGAACTCGGCTATCTCGGCGTCTGGAACATGTTCGCCGACCTCGACGAGGGAGGGCTCGCCAACATCAACGGCGGCGATCCGCTCTCCTTCCTCGTGGACGGCTTCGACGGCCGCTCGCTGGCCCGCGCCACCTACCTCTCGACGCTCAACACGGCCGAGGTGAACCTGCTGCGTCGGAGCTGCCATCGCGGCTTCTCCCGCCACTCCGCCTATCCCTGGGAACGGTGCGGCAACTACCGCCGCGGCACGCTCGACTGGCTGGCCGGCTTCCGCTGGGCCGGCCTCGACGAGGCGGCGTCGCTTCAGCTCTCCGGCGGCGACTTCCCCGGCCCGAGCAACTACAATGTGCGCTCGTCGACGAACTTCTTCGGGGCTCAGATCGGCGGCCGCGGACGGATGGAGTGGGATCGCTGGGCCGTGGACGGCTGGGCGAAGGCCGCGCTCGCCGGCACGGCGATGTCGCAGTCGGCCAACCCGATTGGCTCGGTGTTCGTGCCCGATCCGCCGGTCCGCCCAGCCCGCTCGGCCACCGAGGGGGGCGTGGGCTTCATCGGCGACCTCAACGTGAACCTGTCGTATCGCCTGAACGAGACCTGGCGGCTGCGGACGGGCTACAACTTCATCTGGCTCACCGGTGTGGCGCTGGCCCCCAACCAGTTCGACTTCGGGAGCAACAACGCCGCCGGCACCGGCCTCAACGGCGGCGCCGGGGTGTTCCTGCACGGGGCCAACCTCGGCCTCGAGGCCGCCTGGTGAGCCGGGCTCAGGTCGTCGAGAGCAGTTCAACGTCGAACACGAGGGTCGAGTTCGCCGGGATGCCGGGCCGCGCCGTCGAGCCGTAGGCGAGGGCGGCCGGGATCACGAACTGCCGGCGGCCGCCCACCTTCATGCTCGCCAGGCCCTCGGTCCAGCCCGCGATCACCTGATCGAGGCGGAACTGGGTCCCGTCGTTGCCATCGAACCGGGTGCCGTCGAGCAGCCGCCCCTCGTAGTTGACGCGGACCGTGGCGGTCGACGAGGAGGGCTGGGCGCCGGTGCCGACGCGCACGTCCCGATACGTCAGACCGGACGACGTCGTCACGGGCGTGCCGGGCGTCGCGCCCGGGAGGCTGGCGGCGAACAGATCCGTGCCGGTCGATCCGCCCAGCGCGCCGCTGAGCAGCCCGGCGAAGGAGAGCGTCCGCACGCCCTGTCCGCGGCGGGTCACGAGCAGCGAATCCGCCTGGCCGTCGCCGTCGGCGTCCAGGCCCGCAGCCTCGGCCGGGGCCGACGAGGGGCCCAGCGACGCGAACGCCGTCAGCCGGTAGAGCCGAGGGTTCGCCGCGGCAGCGACCGAACCGTCATACACCTCGATCACCCCGGCGCCCCGCCGGCCGGCCCCGACGATGATGTCCGGCTGGAGGTCGCCGTCGAACCGGGCGGTGCTCACCGACACGCCGCCGCGGACGTTGCCGCCGAAGGGTCGGATTGTGTCGACGACCCGCGGCTGCGTGCCCGACACGTCGTAGATGCGGACGGTGGCCCGCGCCGTCGGCCCGCTGCCCGCGACCACCTCGGCCCGGCCGTCGGGCACGTTCGCGGCCGTGGCCACGCCGTTGGTGAACGATCCAAAGTCACCCGCCGAGACGGTCGAGCCCCCTTGGAAGCCAGGCTCGAAGGGACGAATGACGCGATACGGCGTGGCGGCGATCGGGTCGGCCGCCGCCTCCGAGCGGAAGATGCGGATCTCGCCGTCGCCCCGCGCCTTCGCGGCGATGAGGTCGTCCCGCCCGTCGCCGTCGACGTCGCCCACGGCGAGGTTTACGCCACCCAGCCAGCCGGGCCCGAAGGGCTGCGTGCGATACTGCGGCAGTTCGGTACCCTCGGTGGTGAAGACTCGGATCTCGCCGGTGCGACCGGCACCCGAGGCGGTCACGATTTCGTAGCGGCCGTCGCCGTCCAGGTCTCCGAGCATCGCCCGCAAGCCGCCATGGAAGCCGGGCTCGAAGGCGGCGAACTCGCCAAGCTGCACCAGCGTCTGCGAGTCGACCACCCGCACGAACGCACTGCTCCCCGGGCCGCCCGCCTCGGTGATCGCCACCACCCGGACGGCGGCCGAGGACGCGACGACGGGCGCGGACGTGATGGACACCATGTCCTCGCCGGGGGGCATGTCCACGTCCATGTCGACCGCCAGCGGCAGCTTCTGCTCGAGCGGCTCGAACCCAGCGAGGGTCGTGCCGAGCCGCTCCACCGAACCGGCGGCGACCGACCGACGGGAACTCCGCCTCCGGCCGGGGAAACGTCGAGAACGCGCGGAGAACGAGGCCATGGAAGCGGCTCCTGAGGATGTCTCCCTCTACGCACCAGCCTCGGTCAGGGTTCCCATCCCAGCCATTTCCCTTTGATTGACGGGGTTTTCCAGGGGGCGGCCAGGCCGGTCCTGCGGCCGAAACCGGCTCCGACGGCTAGGCTGACCCCATGGCGTCGACCTCTCGTACATCCGGCCGACGGCCGCCCCGGGCGGCCCGTGGCTCCGACGCCGCGAGCGAGCGGTTTCGGGCCTGGTTTGCCGACCGCGGCTGGGCGGCGTTCGATTTCCAGACGGAGGTCTGGCGGGCGATGACGGCCGGCGAGAGCGGGCTCCTTCACGCCCCGACCGGCACGGGCAAGACCCTGGCCGCCTGGCTGGGCGCGGTGGCCCGGCTGATGGCCGCGGGCGACGAAACCTCGACCGTCGCGCCGCCCGCAACCGGCGGCTTGCGGCTGGTCTGGATCACGCCGCTCCGCGCCCTCGCCGCCGATACGGCCGCCGCGCTCGAGGAGCCGCTCAAGCCCTTGCGGCCGCTGACGACGGGCATCTCCGTCGGCATCCGCACCGGCGACACGTCGCAGGCCGACCGCCGCCGGCTCCGCGACAACTGGCCAACGGCGCTGGTCACCACGCCCGAAACGCTCTCGATTCTCCTCTCCCTGGAGACGGCTCACGAGATCTTCGCTCACCTCGACACCGTGGTCGTGGACGAGTGGCACGAGTTGCTCTCGACGAAGCGGGGCGTGCAGACCGAACTCGCCCTCTCCCGTTTGCGTGCCCTGCGGCCCGGGCTCGTCACCTTGGGCCTCGCTGCCACGCTCGCCAACCTCGCCGAGGCGACCGCCGCCCTGGTCGGGCCCGCCGCGACTCGCCAAGCCCGGCTCGTCTCGGCCGCGATCCCGCGGAAGCTCGAGATCGAGACCCTGATCCCCGAGCCGATGGAACGCTTTCCCTGGGCCGGCCACATGGGGATGCGGCTCCTGCCCCAGGTGCTCGCGGCACTCGACCGGGCCGAGACGTCGCTCGTGTTCACCAACACCCGCTCGCAGGCCGAGCGGTGGTTTGACGCGATCCGCCAGGCGCGGCCGGCGTGGAAGAACCGCCTGGCCCTCCATCACGGCTCGGTCGACCGCGAGCTGCGCACGGCCGCCGAGCAGGGGCTGAAGCGGGGGAAGATGAAGTGCGTCGTGGCCACGTCGAGCCTCGACCTGGGCGTCGACTTCGGCCCGGTGGATCAGGTGTTTCAAGTCGGCAGCCCCAAGGGGATCGCCCGGCTGCTCCAGCGGGCCGGCCGCAGCGGCCATGCCCCGGGTGCCACCGGCAGGCTCGTCTGCGTGCCCACCCACGCCCTCGAGCTGATCGAGTGCGCTGCGGCCCGCAACGCTTGCGAGCGGGGCACGGTGGAGGCCCGCGCGCCGCTCGAGGCCGCCCTCGACTGCCTCGCGCAGCACATCGTGACCGTCGCCTGCAGCGGCGGCTTCCGCGAGGCGGAACTCCTGGCGGAGGTCCGCTCGACCCGCGCCTTCGCGAACCTCGACGACGACTCGTGGCGGTGGGCCATGGACTTCGCCACCCGGGGCGGTCCCGCGCTCGCGGCCTACCCCGACTACGCGCGAATCAAGGAACGATTCGGCCGCTGGTACGCAGCCAGCCCGGCGATCGCCCGCAAGCACCGGATGGGCATCGGCACGATCGCCGGCGACGCGACGGTCGAAGTGAAGTGGCTCCGCGGCGGCCGGCTGGGCACGGTCGAGGAGTCGTTCATCTCACGGATGAAGGAGGGCGACCGGTTCCTGTTCGCGGGCCGGCCGCTGGTGCTGTTTCGCTTCGACGGCCTCACCGCCTGGGTGAAGCGGTCACGATCCCCTGCCCCGCTGCAGGTGCCCCGCTGGAACGGCGGGCGGATGCCGCTCACCACGCTCCTCTCCGAGGCGGTGCTCGACCTCGTGCGGGAGGCGACGCGGCCCGGCGGCACCGCAGCACGCGAACTCGAGGCGGTGGGCCCGCTGCTCGCGATTCAGGCCCGCTGGAGCCGACTGCCCGACCGCGCCACGCTGCTCGTGGAGCGGTGGCGTGGCCGCGACGGCGAGCACGCCTTCGTCTTTCCCTTCGCGGGCCGGCTGGTGCACGAGGGTCTCGCGTCGCTTGTCGCGTGGTGGCTAGCCCGCCACGCGCCCGCCACGCTC
>JBJTPO010000220.1:0-4160 GCA_046075145.1 Planctomycetota bacterium | reverse complement strand
CCATGTTGGAAAGTTCCTCGCAAACCTCCCACCGGGGCTTGCCCGTCTCAAGGCCGATGGCCGCGGCGAGTTCGCTCCCGCCCGTCGTGAGTGCTCTGGCACACGCCTCGAGGATCGCGATGCGCGCTTCGGCTGGCCGGTCGGCCCAGTCGGGCTGGGCGGTGCGGGCCGCGGCCACTGCAGCGGCGACGTCGTTGGCTGTGGCGGCCGCGCCCGACCAGACGGTCTGGCCCGTGGCGGGGCTCGTGGAGGTGAAGGTCGGGCCGGACGCCGCCCGCCATTCTCCGGCGATCAGCAGTTCATTTCGGGAGCAAGTGGTCATGGCCATCCTCGCAGGTGGCCGAACCGCACGCTGTCGCCCACACCGATGCCCAGCGCCGTCGCCGCCTCTTCCGGCAGGCCCACGCCGCCATCGGGCAGGCGCGTGACCGCGGTCTGGCAGGCACGGAAGGCCGCACCACGCGTTCCGACGAGGTGGTCGCCGGAGGCCCCCGGCGCGTCCGTGATGGCCGTCACCTCGGCCGTCACGCTCTCCTTGACCAGCCGCAACTCATCCCGCGGGCAGCCGACGATCGGCCCGGCCTCGAAGATGTCCACCATGCCGGTCTCCGCGAACCCTTCCTGCCGCAGGATCGCCAGGGCCGGCTCCGTCTCGGGGTGCACCCGGCCGATCACGGCCTGCGCCGCCGGTGGGAGCAGTGGAATGTAGAGGGGATGCCGAGGCATGAGGTCGGCGATGAACCGCTTGTTGAGCAGGCTCAGGTAGTCGGCCTTCGGATAGTCGATCTCGAAGAAGTGGCGGCCGATGGCGTCCCAGAACTCGCTGCGGCCCGAGTCATCGAGCACACCCCGCATCTCGGCGATCACCCGCTCGTCGAAGCTCCAAGGGTGCTCGGCGATGAACAGGAACCGGGCCAGCGACAACGGCCGGCCCAGCCCCCGGCCGCGGAGCTCGGGATGCAGAAACATGCTCACGATCTCGCAGGGGCCGTCGTGTTCATGCTCCAGATGGAGCGTCCGGATCTCCTTGCGCAGGCCGAGCATCTTCGACTCATGCACGCTGGCCTCGATCCGGTAGGCCCAGAAGGGCTCGAAGCCCCCGACCTTGGAGACGATTCCGGAGGTGCCGAGCACGCGGCCGGTGGATGTATCGTCGAGCACGAACAGGTAGGCCTCACCCCGCGGCCGCTGGTCGCGAAGCCGCCGGAATGCCTCCTCGGAATCGCGGATTCGCCCCGCAAGCCAGTCGGCATCTTTGGGGAGCGTCGTCAGGCCGAACGACGTCTGCCCGGCAAGCCCGAGCAAGCCGTCGAGATCCCGCGCCTGAACCGGTCGGATCACGAACATGGCATTCCCCGCTCGGATCGTAAGGCCGTGGGCGGCTCTTGCAGAGTGGCCCGGGTTTGCCCGTGCCATCTCGCCGGACGCTCGCTCCAGGCATCCTGCCTTCCGCTCGCTCGGAGGAAACCTCGCTTCGCCTTCCCGGCTGCGCTCGGTTTCCTACGCCGCTCGATGGTCACGGGCAACCCCTCCGCTCAAGGACGTTCTCGGATGGCAGGCCCCGTTCGGCGAGGTCGGCGAGCACGAGCGCCGTGAGCTTGGCCCGCTCGGCGAGGCTCGCCACCGCGAGGTATTCGGCAGGCGAGTGGATGCCGCCGCCGCGGACGCCGAGGGAGTCGATCGTGGGCAGGCCGGCCGCTGCGAGCTTGTTGCCGTCGCAGGCGCCGCCGGTGGGCCGGCTCTCGAGCGCGAGGCCGAGCGTGCGGCCGCAGGCCAGGATCCGCCCGAGGAGGGCCTGGGCCGGCCCGTCGAGCAGCTTGGGCGGGCAGTGGAAGCCGCCGTGGAGGGTGGTGGAGATGCCGTCGGCTCTGCCGGCCTCGGCCGCCAGGTCGGCGAGCCTGTGCGTTACCCAGTCGGTCTCGGCTGGCGTGTCTACCCGCACGTTGAGGTGGAGCACCGCGAGATCGGGAACGACGTTCACACTCGCGCCGCCGTGGAGCGCCGCCACATTGACGGTGAGCCCACGATCCGCGTGGTTGAGCGTGTCGCATGCCGTCGCGAGCCGGGCAGCCGCGGCGACGGCGTTGCGCCCCGCAGCGAAGTGTCGGCCGGCGTGGGCCGCCCGGCCGCGGACGACCACCGTGAAGTTCCCCGACCCACGGCGGGCTCCCGCGAGCGTGCCGGCCTCGTCGAGGGCGGGCTCGAACAGCAGGCCCACGTCGTTGCGGTCGGCCGCTTCGGCGAGCAGCGGCGCCGAGCCCGGGGACCCGACCTCCTCGTCGGCGTTGACGAGCGCCTCCCAGCGAAGCCGGTCGGCCGGTCCGAAGCGGCTGAAGGCCTCGAGGGCGACGAGCATCACGACGAGGCCCCCCTTGGCGTCGGTCACGCCCGGGCCCCGCAGCACGGCACCGTCGGGCGCCAGTTCGACCCGTGGCGGCTCGGCGGCCGGCGGGTAGACCGTGTCCATGTGGATGCCGAGGAGCACGCGGGGCGAGCCCGCCGGCCCGTCGCCACCCCGCACACGCAGGGCATCCCCGAGCGGCGTGGTCGTCTCACGGCCGTCGTCGCCGACCGACGTGCGGCTGCCACCCGGAAGCCTCTCGACCGGCCCGAGCGTGGCGAAGGCTTCGCTGGCCGCACGATGCATCACGGCAAGGCCCGCCGGATCGAGGCTCCAGGAACTGATCCCGGCCCAGGCGCGCACCATCTCCAGCATCCGGTCCTGCTGCCGGTCGATCCACGCGAGCATCTCCGCCTGCCGCGCCTGCATCATGCGATCCTCTCGCTGGGATTGTACGCCCCAAGTCCTCGTGCGAGCTGAGCGCCATGACGGGTTGCCCGCAGGGCCTTGCTCACTGCTCTGGCACGACCACCACCCGCATCTCGGCCAGTCTGCGGTACAGCTGAAGCTGGTCCTTGAGCAGCCAGCCATCGAAGCCGAGCCGCTCGATCGGCACCCAGAGGGAGACCCAGCCGGCGATCACGAAGGCCTCGCCCACGATGTCGTTGACCAGGCTGTCGGGGTACATCCGGCCCACGAGCGAGTGGAGCGTGAGAAGCGCGGCCATCAGCGTCAGCCCGACCGTGAGCCAGCGGATCATCCGGATGCGATTGCGGCGGTGCTTGCGGTCGAGGAGCCCGGCCTCATATTCGAAATAGTTGCGGACGGCGGCCTGGGTGTCGGCCTCGGTGGCGTCGGGATCGGCTTCGGCCGGCACGCTGATCCTGAGTTCGAGCGGCGCCCTCGGCGGGGCGTCGCTGGCCCACTGCACGATGTGTTCGACCGCCCGCGGATCGAGATCTCGCTGGCGAAACGGCGAGGGATCGAGGGCGCTGTAGAGCCCGTCGAGCGAGTCAAGCCGCACGTCGATACGATAGGGAGTCCTGTCCATGGCGGCTCCGGAAACACGGCCGGTCGTCGGGCAACCCACTATACCGACCCCTTGCCGCTGCCGCGGTCTGCCGGCGGCGCGGCTCGATCCTCGCACCCAAGCCATGTCGTCGCCCTCCGACCCCGTCCCGACCGCCGCCTCGAAAGCCATCCTCCTGCCCCGAGAAGGGGAACGAGGATTTCAGGTGCAGGCGGTGCTCGTCGGCACGGGCATCGACATCAAGCGGCTCGGGGCCACTGACCGCTCGCTGGGCGCTCCGCTCGTGGTCGAGTTGCTCGGGTCGCTGACGGGTGGTGGGATCGCAATCCTCTACGGCCACGGCGCGGCGGTTTTCTTCGACGCTTCGTCGGCGGCAATCACCGAATACCTGCGGCAGATCGGGCCCGAGGTGCGCCAGCCGTTCCCGCTGCAGGATCGCGACTTCGAGACGCTCGAGGTTCGGGTCGAGCAGGGGGCCAAGGAGGCGGTGACCGGCAACATGCTGGTCCTCTCCGACGTGACGGTGGGCAAGTTGCAGGTGATCGCCGACATCTTGGCCAAGAGCGTGGCGCTGGCGCATCATGAACGGGCGATCGAACGGCAGTTCGAGCGGATCGAACCGTTCGCCGTCAACCTTGACCACTGGCGACGAGCCGGCCGCACGGCCCACGAACTGCTCCAGCATCTCGGCGAGGCCTTACTCACGGAGCATCGCGTGGTCGGCGGCGCCCGGATCGACGACGCGCCCGAACTTCTCTGGGACGAGCCGGAGCTGGAGCGGCTCTGGGC
>JBJTPO010000219.1:0-1692 GCA_046075145.1 Planctomycetota bacterium | reverse complement strand
GCGTCGCGGGTCACGGAGAGTCGCTCGAGTGCGAAGGGGGGCCGGGAACGGTATCGCAGCAGGTGCTCGAGACTGTGAAAATAGCTCGGCACGTCGCGGTGGATGAGCGCGACCCCGACACTCGCGTCTACCGAAACCCCGCTGTTCGCCCAGGCGAGCATGTCGGCAGCGGCAGTAGCGTCGAGCAGGCGCGTGCGTCTGAACCAGCGGATGACGCGTTGGCGGACCCGCTCGGTGAGCGCGGCGAGGTCAGTGTGGTTGATGGGCCGCGCGGGCAGGAGCTCGCCCTCAAGGGCGACCTCTGAAACGTAAGCCCTCCGTACGACAGGCCTCCGTGCCTGTCTCTCTGGCCCCTGCACAATCGTCCCAGGCCGCCCAACCGCACTCGCGCCCCGCAGGAGTTGCCGCCGGCGGTGCTTTCGTGGGTTGCGATCGGAAAAGCGCGAATGAGTATCGGCATGAATGCGTCGTGAGGCGTTCACGACGTCGATTGGCTATCCATGTCGAGGAAACCCGTGATGATTCGCCAGATTCTCCCGTTCGTGCTGTCGCTGGCCACCCTGCTGGCGACGATGAATCCCTGTCTGGCCCAGTTCGGCCTGCCCCAGGTGAGCCGCCCGGCTTTCGCCGCGCCCGCCCGTCCCGCCGCCGGCGGCGGAATGCTGGCCCGGATCAACCGGCCGCTCGTCCCCACGCTGCCCGGCACTCCCACCGCCAGCCCGCTCGGCCTGATCGCGCCGCGGCTGAGCATGCTCGCCCAGATCGGCCAACTCGGCGGACTGAAGACTTCTGCCGGTCGGCTTGCCGGCATCGGCGTGCTCTCTCCACGAATCAGCCCGCTCGTGGCGATGATTCAGAAGCCACCGGTCACCCGGCAGGCTCGGATGCTCTACGCCCTCACGATCCTGTCGCCCCGGGCGACCGTGCTCGTCGGCATGCTGCAGTCGTTCAGCAAGATGGCCGCGGTTGTTCGTTGAACGTCGTCGACCGTGTCGGGCGGCTTGGCCCCGAGGCCGAGCCGCCCGGCCGGAGGCGATCGCCGACGTCAAGCCTCGCGGGCGGCTTTGAGTTTTCCAGCGATGTCGACGTCGATGGCGTGACCAAGCGACTGGGCCGTTGACAGGCAGCGATCCCAGTCAATCAAGCCTCGCTGAACATCGACGAGGCCGCGAATGTCGGCCTCGTCCTGCGGCCTGCCAGCTAGCGCCTTCATCACGAGCAAATCCTCGATGCTCACCACCGGAAGCCGCACGTCTCCGACGGCAACCGGTGTCGCCCGCCGAACGGCGTCACGTTCGAAGCCCGACATGCCGATGGCCAAGTCGACACGAACCCCCGTCGTGCGATGCCGCAGCGGCAGGATGAACGCCGAGGTAACGACCTCCTCCACGCCGTCGAAAAGTGGCAGGAAGGGCGTCAATGAAAGATCCCTCACGATCCGCAGGCCGTCATTCACGTCGGCGTGGATCACCAAATCCACATCGACCGTCATCCGCGGGAGGCCGCGCAGCGAGACGGCCAGCCCTCCGATCACAGCGCAGCCGATCCCGCGTGCATCGAGCATCGCGACCGCGTCAGCCAGCGTCGGCCAGAGACGTGCGTCCACGTGTTGTCTTTCCTTGCGAGTGGATGGCCGCCACGAAATGTCGCCTTTCGGCGAGCGTCCGCTGCCACGCCAGATCCTCGACGGCG
>JBJTPO010000218.1:0-3359 GCA_046075145.1 Planctomycetota bacterium | reverse complement strand
GCCCAGATCGCCGGGTCGCGGTTGGCGGTCATCACGTCGAGCATCACCAACTCGTGCCTGAGCACGTCGGCGTTGGTCTGGCCGTCCACGAACGTGAGCCCCGCCCGATTGCCCCAGATGTCGTTGCCGTCGGTCGCCCGGAAGCGGTTGTGCCAATGCCAGTTCTTGTCGGCCACGGCGGCATGCACCGTGGCGAGGTCGGCGTCGGCCGCCACGGTCTTGCCGAGCAGCGCGCTGGAGATGATGTCGGCCAGCTTGCGGTACCCTGCATCGTTCAGATGGCAGCCGTTGAGCGTGAGCCGCCCAGGGCTCGAGGCGAACAACTCGTAGGTGGGCTTGTACAGATCCACGAACGTGGCCCCGGCCGAGGCGGCGGCCCGCCGGGTGGCCTCGGTGTAGAGGGCGAGGTTGGCGTTGTGGGCCACGCCGTCGGGCAGGTTGTCGTCGCCCGTGTCCTCGAAGGCGATCGGGCTGAAGAGCACGAACCGCGCCTGCGTGCCCTTCTCGGCCCGGAGCTTCCGGTAGTCCTCGACCGTCTTGACGAGTTCCTTCTCGTAGGCATCCACGCCCTCCGGCCCGGCATACGATTCGTTGTAGCCGAAGAACATGAAGATCACGTCGGGGTCGACGAGCTCGAGATAGGCCGGGTCGCTGATGGCGCCCTCGCCGCGGGGCCGCTTGGCTGCCGTGTCGCCCGCGATGCCCATGTCGCGGAACCGGACATCGAGCCCGCCGAGCTGCTTTTGGAGCACCGCCTCGACCCACGGGGAGTGCTGCATCCGGTCGGCCAGGCCGTTGCCGTAGATCGCCACCACGTCCCCCTTCTGGAAGGCGAACGGCACGGCCGGGGCGTCGGCGGCCCGAGCCGGCGGCAGGAGCGCCGGCACGACGACCGCCGCGAGGAGGCAGATGCCCGGGAGGAACCACACCAAGGACGACGGAAGCACGAAGGACGACGGAAACTTCGCGGGGGCTGGGCGGTGCATCGCTTGCTCTCGGGGAGGGATGAGCCTGTTCCAACGCCGTCAGTTTAGACACCACGCCGCCGGCCGTCACCGGGCGTGAGCCCGCTCGGCGTCGGGCGTCTCGAAGTCCGCGCCATGCAACCGCTCGACCTCAGCCGCTGGCTGCGTCAGCACCTGCCAGACGCACCAGCCGAAGAGCGCGGTCACGGTGCCGACCGACGCGATCATCACCAACAGGCCGGCGGGTTGCATGGGACTGGCCTCAGGCGGGAACGTCGTCTGAATACCGCGTCGAACTGGCGATCGTGAAGGCCAGGCCCGCCGCCACGATCACCACCAGGATCACGCTCAGCCAGGCGACGGGGCTGCCCCTCTCGACAAGATCGGCCACGTAGGGGCTGGCGGCGGCCTGCCCGGAGATCGGATCCCAGCCCACGATGTTTTTCAGGAGCCACATCCCGAAGATGGCGAGCAGGAACGCCGGGCAGACATACCGGAACACCGCCCGAAAGAACCACGGCACGCGGAAGGCCGCCCCGCGGTGGAGTTCCTCCCAGCCCCGCTCCATGCCGAACGCCCAGCCGAACAGGATGATCTGGATCGTGGCCAGCACGAAGATCAGAAAGGTGCCCACCCAGAAGTCGAGCGTGTCGAGGGCCTTGAGATCCTTCGTGAACCAGCAAACGAAGCCCGTGCCGAGCGCCGTGAGCGTGCCGAGCAGCCCCACCGACCCCTTGCGGCCGATGCCAAGCGCCTCCTCGAGCAGCGCGATGCCCGGCTGGAGCATCGACAGGGAACTCGTCAGGGCCGCGATGAACAGGACGAAGAAGAACACCGCGCCGAAGAAACTGCCGGCCGGCATGGCGCTGAACACCATCGGGAGGACGTTGAAACCCAGCCCGAAGGTGCCCTGCCCCGACACGCCCGCCACGCCGAGAAAGGCCACGGCCGCCGGCAGCGTGATCAGTCCGCCGAGGGCCACCTCGCAAAACTCGTTGGTGGCGCTGGCCGTCAGGCCGCTGAGCACGAGGTCGTCCCTGGGGCCCATGTAACTGGCGTAGACCAGGATCACGCCGAAGCCGACCGAGAGCGAGAAGAAGATCTGCCCGGCGGCGGCCAGCCAGAGATTGGGGTCGGCAAGTTGGTGGAGCACGCCCCGCTCCTCCACCCGCGCGTTGGGCGCGGCCGCCGCGATCTCCACGGCCCGCTCGTGCTGCCGCGCGGGATCGGCATCGACCACCTCGGCGACGGTCTTGCCCGCCTCGTCGATCACGAGCGTCTTGCCGGGGTTCCACATGTAGCCGAGTCCGGTGGAGACGTTTTGGTCGGGCTTGGCAGGATCCGGCGTGCCGAGCGTGAGCACTCGGGCCAGCACCACCAGCGACAGGACGACCAGCACGGGCATCCCGATCTGGCAGACCTTCTCGATCCCGGCGGAGATGCCGCGATAGATGAGCACGAGATTGATCGCGAAGGCGAGGCACAGCCAGGGGAGCAGCGAGTCGAGGCTCCAGCGGAGGGCCGCCCCGTCGCCCCCCGCTCCGACGAATGCCGTGAAGAAAGCCTGCGAGTCCTCGATCTTCGCGAACCGGAGCGTCGGATCGAGCAGGGCCCGGACAAACCGCACGGTGTACCCGAGCGTCCAGGCCTCGATCACCACGTAGTACATGAAGATCACCAGCGGGATGATCGCCCCCAGCACGCCCACGTACTTGCTGCCCCGCCAGGGGACGAGGCAGTGAAACACGCCGGCGGCCGAGTTGTAGCCCCGCTGCCCCGCATAGCGGCCCATCGTCCACTCGGCCCAGCAGATCGGCAGGCCGATGATCAGAAACGAGATCGCATAGGCGATCATGAAGCCGCCGCCGCCGAACTGCGCGGCCTGGCCGGGGAAGCGGATGAAGTTGCCCAGGCCCACGGCGCTGCCGGCCACGGCCATGATCACGCCGAGCCGCGAGCCCCAGGAGTCCTTGACCGGTGCTGTCATGGGGAAGAGCGTACCCGAGGCCTAACGCCAAGGCCAAACACGTCGTGCTTGGGTCGGGGTTGCCCCTACCCCGTCGCCGGACGTTCGCTTCGGCCTTCCAGGCCTTCGCTCACTCCGTGCCGGCTGCGCTTCGCCATCCATGGCTGCGCTCGCCGCCAAGGCCGGCTCTCGGGGTAGGGGCAACCCCTCCTCGGATCACTAGTCGTGTCGTGACTGGTAGCCGGCGATCATTGCTCCGCCCAGGCCGAGATGGGCACGCAGCTGCAGAACAGATTCCGGTCGCCGTGGACGTTGTCCACCCGGCCAACCGGGGGCCAATACTTCCGCCGCTTGAGGTCGGCCACCGGAAACACGGCCTGCTCCCGGGAGTAGGGCCGCGGCCAGTCGCTCGCGGTCGCGCACACGGC
>JBJTPO010000217.1:0-1313 GCA_046075145.1 Planctomycetota bacterium | reverse complement strand
TCCGGCGCGGCGCCCACGCGCGGCGGCGAACTGAAACGCATGGCGAACTCGATGGCCAGCCGCGAGCTACCCGCCGATGCCGACATCCCGCTCACGCCCCGGGAGACGCAGGTGCTGCGGCTCGTGGCGATGGGGCTGTCCAATCAGGAGATCGCAGACTCGCTCGAGATCAGCATCGAGACCGTCAAGGAGCATGTGCAAAACATGCTCCGCAAGCTCGGCCTCGGCGACCGGACGCAGGCAGCCGTCTGGGCGCTGCGACACGGGCTGGATTAGCAGCCGCCGCTGCCGGGCAATGCGTCCGAACCCATGGCCGCCGACGTCTCCCCGCGCGACCCCGACGATGCCCGGCCGGCCGCCACGGCGGCCGCAGCGGAGCCGGCCAGTCGCGACACGGTGCCGACCGCCGAGGTCCTCTCCCGGCAGTCCACCGACTTCGGGCTCGGCGCGCACAGTTCGCCGGAGCCGGCCGGCCCCGATCCGCTCGAGGGCCGCGACCTCGGCGACGTGGTCATCACGCGGCTGATCGCCCAGGGAGGCATGGGACGAGTCTACGAGGCCAGGCAGCGGGCCCCGGCCCGCACCGTGGCCGTGAAGGTGATGCGGCCGAGCCGGCGGTCGCCGGCGGCGATCCAACGCTTCCGCCGGGAAGCCGAGCTGCTCGGTCGCCTCCGCCACCCTGGCATCGCGCAGGTGTTCACGGCCGGAACGTTCCTGGTCGAGGGGGAGGAAACGCCCTCGTTCGTGATGGAGTTCATCGCCGGGGCCGAGCCCCTGGTGCGGGCCTGCGAGCGACGGAAGCTCGCCCCGCGACGGCGTCTCGAGGTCCTGCTCGCCGTCTGCCGGGCGGTCGCGCACGGCCACGCGTCGGGCGTGGTCCACCGCGACCTCAAGCCCGGCAACATTCTCGTCGATGCGGACGGACATCCGAAGGTGATCGATTTCGGGATCGCCCGGCTGGCCGAGGACGATGCCCCGGGGTTCACGGAGACGGGCGCGTACTTGGGCACCCGCCAGTATTCGAGCCCCGAGCAATGCGTGGGCGGCCCGGTCGATGCCCGCACCGACGTCTACTCGCTCGGCGTGATCCTGCACGAGCTCCTCGCCGGCCGGCCGCCGTACGAGGTGGTCGGCCTCTCGCTGACGGAGACGGCCCGCGTCGTGCAGGACACGTCCCCCGCTCGGCTCCGGTTCGCCGACCACGACCTGCAACCGGGCGCCGATGCGATCGCGTTGAAATGCCTCGCCAAGCGGCCGGCGGATCGGTATCCGTCGGCGGCCGAACTCGCCGACGACCTGGGGCGGTTGCTGGA
>JBJTPO010000216.1:0-3896 GCA_046075145.1 Planctomycetota bacterium | reverse complement strand
AGATCGCTACAGGCCACGCGCGCGGGGTTCGCCCTCCAGGCTCACCGCGGTGGGCGGTCGTCGTCCATCGTGCGGATGTACTGCCGCAGCCGCTCCAGCTTTCCCGCCGCCGTCGCCCTCCGGGCTCGTCGGCTCGCGCCTGCAGCGATCCAGATCGCTACAGGCCACGCGCGCGGGGTTCGCCCTCCAGGCTCACCGCGGTGGGCGGTCGTCGTCCATCGTGCGGATGTACTGCCGCAGCCGCTCCAGCTCGTCGCTGACGTGGCGGAGCTTGAGCATGTTCTCGACCCGCTTGACCAGCTCCACGCGGTTGACTGGCTTGGACAGAAAATCGTCGGTACCCGCCTCCACGGCCCGCTCGATGTCGCCGAGCTCGCCGAGCGCCGTCACCATCATGATCATGATCGGGCTGGTGGCGGCATCGTCCTTGAGCCGCTGGCAGACCTCGAAGCCCGAGAGCTTCGGCATCATCACGTCGAGCAAGATCACGTCCGGATGAAAGGCGGCCACCTGCGCGAGCGTGTCGGCGCCGTCCACGGCCGTGGCGATCTCACAATCGACGTCGGCCAGATACGCCTCGAGCAGCTCGCGGTTGGGCTCGTTGTCGTCGGCGATCAGGACGCGGGGCCGCCGCGGGGCGGCGGCGGGCTCGGCCGGCTTGGGGGTGGACTTGGGCATCAGGGCCGCTCGGGGGGAAGGGAACCGGGCCGCGGGTCGCGGCAACGTCATGAAACCTCGAACAGCAACCGGCTCTTCACGATCGCGAGATCGTCGGGGAACGTGTGGAAGGCCTGCACCAACATGCCCCGAGGGCGGGTCTCGACATCGATCCAGCTGACCGCGCCGAGCGACAGCCGCCCGCCCGCCTCGAAGCGATGAAACAGGCCGCGCCGGCTCCCGGCCGTGACCAGCTCCTCCTGGAACGACCAGAACAACTCCGGGGCGATCGACTCGAGCTGGAAGCAGGTCTGATAGGTCGCCCCGCCGCGGCAGGTCACCCGGTCGCTCCGCTCGCTGCCGATCCGGTGCGAGAGCAGCCGGCGCCGCTGCGGCAGCGGCTGGCCGACACCCGTCGCCACTTCGGTGAGCGTCAGGCCGCCATGTCGCCAGCTGACGACATGGCCGCCGGGGGTGATCGCCACCGTGACCGCATAGCCGCCGCGGTCGACCGACCGGGTTGCGCAAGGCTCGAAGAGTTCGGGATGCAGCGGTCGCCCAAAGAGCTGGAAGACCAACTCGCCGGCTTTGGGTCTCAGTGACAGCACGATGCGAACGCTCCGGGTCGATGACGGCAGTATACGGCCGCCGCCGACGCGGCAACAAAGCGGTCGGCGTCCGGCTCAGGCACGCAGGCCCACGAGGATGTCGTAGGCCGCGTGGGAGCCGGCCGCGATTCCGAATCCGCGGGCCTCGAACAGGAGTGCGAAGAACACGCCGGCCAGAAAGCGGAACGTGAAGCTGTGCCAATCGAAGGCGTCGCCGAGCGGGCCGACGTAGTGCGCGAGACTGAAGAGCACGCTCGAGCCCGTCACGCCCCAGGCGGCGGCCGCCACCGGGCCGGCCCCCAGGCGGGCCGCGATCCAGGTCACCGCCGGCAGCAGGAGCAGCCGAAACAACACCTCCTCGTAGAGCCCGGCGCCGCAGAAGGCCACCAGCCGGGCCACGATTCCCTCGTCGAGTGCGACGGCGATCGGCCAGAAGCGGTTTTGCAGGATCGCGATCCCATAGAGCACCGTCGCCCAGAGCACGCTTTCCACGGCCATTCCGCCGAGCACACCGGGGCTGAATCGCCAGCGATCGTGCTCGACGTGGTGCCAGGCCAGGAGCCCCACGATCGTCAGCGCCGGGAGCAGGAAATACTGCCCGAAACCGAGGTGGTCGAGGAGGGTGCGGAGCCAGACGTCGGCCCCGTTGCGGGCCGTTCCCCGGCCGAGCATGAGCACGCCCCCTTCGTAGGCCAAAACCAGCGGCAGGGCGAACACGAGGCTCGTGAGGGGCCTGCGCGAGATGCCCCAGTAGGTGTCGGGCTGCGGTTCAACGTCGCCATCGAACGCATCCATCCCGCCCGGGCCACCCGGCAGCACACCCTCGTCAGTCGCGTCTGAAGCAGGATCGAAGGCGTGCTGGCGCTGGGTGGTCCGCTCGTCGTCGGGCGGCTGGCCGTACGGATCGGAGGGCTGCATGCGTGAGTGAAACCGGAAAACCGCCGCGGAGCAGAGCGACCGCAGCGATGAATCAGAGCGTGTCTGCCGCGGATTTGCCTAGCACAGTACCCGGCAGCGGGGCCAGTGGTGCTGGCACTGCTGGCAGAGAAAAAATTCGTGTCCGGCGGCGTGGCGTTTCGGCGTGGGTTTCGAGCGCCGGGCGCGAGACATCGCGTGGGTGCTTGACAGAATCGACGGCAACCACAGAATGCCGAACAGTCGATCGCAGCAGCGAACAGCAGCAGCGATCAAGCAGGATCGGACGGGCTGTCCGAACGAGCCGAACACGTGAAGCTTTGGGGGGCGACGACTTGAGGGATCGACAGTCGACGGCCTTGGTCGTGGCCTGGATGTCCCCCCCGACTTCACCGTTCGGCCGCGGGCGCCGCGGCATTTGCAACCCTGAGGGACGGCCACGGTAGAATCCGGCGTCACGAACGTGCGCGGGGTCTGCGATGGCACGATGCCTGATCGGATGCGGCTCGAATCTCGGCCAGCGGCGGGAGCAACTCGACCGCGCCCTGGAGTTGCTCGGCTTCATGCCGGGAGTGGAACTCGTGGCCGTGAGCCGGTTTCATGAGACGCGGCCGGTCGGCGGACCCGCGGACCAGGGTGCCTTCCTCAACGGCGCGTGCCTGATCGAGACCGACCTGCCGCCGCGAGATCTCCTGGGGGCGCTGTTCGCCGTTGAAAACACGCTCCACCGCCGCCGCGACCACCGCTGGGGCGAACGGACGATCGACCTCGATCTCCTGCTCTACGACGATCTGGTGGTCGAGTCGCCCGAACTCACGCTGCCCCATCCGCGGATGGCCACCCGGCGATTCGTGCTCGAGCCCTGCGCCGAGATCGCCGCCGAGCTTTGCTATCCCCCCTCCGCCTGCACGATCCGGGACCTGCTCGACAACATCTCCGCGCCGCATCCGCTGGTCGCGGTGGTGGGCGTGCCAGGCAGCGGCGCCGCGGAGGTGGCGGCGGCCGTGGCCGAGAGCACCCTCGCGCGATTGATCCGCGCGCCGGCGGCGATGGCTCGGTCTGGTCGCTCGCCCGCCAGCCTGCTCGAGACCGCCGCCGCCTGCCGGCGGCCGCTGCTCGCCGAAGCATGGGAGGACGATCCGCACGGCACGATCGCCGACTATTGGCTCGACGCGCTGCCGGCACTGGCCGTCGAGCACGTGGCCGAACACGACTGGCCCGCGTTCGCCGCGGACTATGAACAGCTCGCCCGCGACGTGGTCGCGCCGCACGTCGCCATCTTCCTCCGCCTCAGCGCCGCCGAGATCCGCGACCGGCTCGCCTTCCGCGCAGGGCCCGCGTCCATCCACAGCGACGTGTTCGCCGACCTCCCGGCTACGGCGCCGGCCGAGATCGAGGGCGTCGCGGCAGGGCTCGAGCAACTGCAGCGCCGGCTCGAGCGGCGGCTGCGGTGCCCGACGGACCGCTGCCCGCGGGCGCCCAAGGCTGTGATCACGATCGCCGCCGACGACCTCGCGACCGCCGCCGCCGAGGCGACGGCCGCCGTCGAGGCGATGCTCTGATGGCCGCATCGCCATCAGCCGCCGAGCGCGGGCCCGCCGCCGCGCAGCCCGGGGGTGCGGTGATCGCGGATCCCGTGGCGCTGCAGGCGGCGGTGCTGGCGGCCCGCGCCGCTGGTCGCCGCGTGGGCTTCGTGCCGACGATGGGCGCGCTCCA
>JBJTPO010000215.1:0-2032 GCA_046075145.1 Planctomycetota bacterium | reverse complement strand
CGAAGCCCATGGCGAGCAGGGCGAGCTGGCAGGGCCACTCCTCCTCCGTGCCCGGCAGTTCGCGGAACTTCTGCTGGCCCGAGGCGGCGTCGGTGTACCACTCGATGCGGACGGTCTTCCGCGCCCGAAGCTTCCCTGCGGCATCGCCGAGGAACTCTTTCGTGAGGATGCCGAACTCGCGGCGGCAGCCCTCCTCGTGCGACGAACTCGTCCGCATCATCTGCGGCCACAGCGGCCACGGCGTGCTGGCCGGCCGCTCGGTGCGGCGGGGATACTTGCCCAGATCCGGCGGCTGAGGGAGCAGCTCGAACTGCGTCAGGCTCGTGGCGCCCTGGCGGTTGCTGGTGCCGTCGCAGTCGCTGCCCGTGTCGCCGCCGCCGATCACGATCACGTCCTTGCCCTCGGCCAGGATCTGCCCCTCCACCACGTCGCCGGCGTTCCGCTTGTTCTGCTGCGGCAGGAACTCCATCGCGTAGTGCACGCCCTCGAGCTCGCGGCCCGGAATCGGCAGGTCGCGGCCGAGTGTGGCCCCGCCGGTGAGCACGATCGCGTCATATTCCTGCGTGAGCTGCTGCGTGCTGACATCCGTCCCCACGTTCACGCCGCAGCGGAACTCGACCCCTTCATCCCGCATCTGCTCGATCCGCCGCCAGACCCGCCACTTCTCGAGCTTGAAGTCGGGGATGCCGTACATCAAGAGGCCACCCGGTCGGTCGGCCCGCTCGAACACGGTCACGAGGTGCCCGGCCCGTTTGAGCTGCTGCGCCGCGGCGAGCCCGGCGGGACCGCTGCCCACAACCGCGACCCGCTTGCCCGTGCGCACGGCCGGCGGCTCAGGGATCACCCAGCCCTCGTCGAAGGCCCGGTCGGCGATCGCCATCTCGATCTGCTTGATGGCCACCGGATCCGCGTTGATCCCCAGCACGCAGGCCGACTCACAGGGCGCGGGGCAGACGCGGCCCGTGAACTCGGGGAAGTTGTTGGTGGCGTGGAGCCGCTGGCTCGCCTCGTGCCACTGCTGTCGATACACGAGGTCGTTGAAGTCGGGGATGATGTTCCCCAGGGGGCAGCCGGTGTGGCAGAAGGGCACGCCGCAGTCCATGCAGCGGGCGCCCTGCTTCGTCAGCTCCTCCTCGGGGAGGATCGTGAGGAACTCGTTGTAGTGCTTGAGCCGCTCGGGCACCGGGGCATAGCCCGACACCTGGCGCTGGTACTTCATGAATCCGCGGACGTCACCCATCACTCATCCTCCAGCAAAAAGGGGACAGTCCCCGTTTCAAAGACTTTCTAGCGATGACCGGCCGTGCGAGCCGAAACGGGGACTGTCCCCATTGTGGCCTCGGCCTGTTCCTGTTCCGCGAGCTTGCGGAGTTCCGCGATCGCCCGCTTGTAGTCGGTGGGCATCACCTTCACGAACCGAGCCTGCTCGGCTTGCCAGCGGTCGAGGATCTCCCGGCCGCGGGTGCTGCCGGTGAACTCGACGTGGCGGGTGATCAGCCGCTTCACGTAGTCGAGATCCTGCCCGTCGGGCGGCTCGAGCTCCACCATCTCCATGTTGACGCGGGCGGGGAAACTGCCGTCGGCGTCCCAGACATAGGCGATCCCGCCGCTCATGCCGGCCGCGAAGTTGCGGCCCGTCCTGCCCAGCACCACCGCCCGGCCGCCGGTCATGTATTCGAGGGCGTGGTCCCCCGTGCCCTCGACGACCGCCTCGACGCCCGAGTTTCTGACCAGGAACCGCTCACCACAGCGGCCCCGGAGGTAGATCTCGCCCGCGGTCGCGCCGTAGGCCACCACGTTGCCGGCGATCACCTGGTCCTCGGCCTTGAAGGGGGCGTCCCGATCCGGCCGGACGATGATCCGCCCGCCCGAGAGCCCCTTGCCGCAGTAGTCGTTGACGTCGCCCTCGACGCTCACCTGCACGCCGGGCGCCCCGAAGGCCATCAGGCTCTGGCCAGCCGAACCGCGGAAGGCGATTTTGATCGTGCCGTCGGGCAGGCCGCCGGCCCCGTACCGCCTGGTCGCCTCGCTC
>JBJTPO010000214.1:0-18274 GCA_046075145.1 Planctomycetota bacterium | reverse complement strand
CTTTCAACATGCAGAACTGGTGGTTTGTGATCGTCCGCGACCCCGACCTGCGCAAGCAGATCCGGGCAGCCGCCGTCGATCAGGCGCAGGTGACCGACGCGTCGCTGCTCATCGTGCTCACCGCCGACCTCAAGGCCTGGCGGAAGTCCCCCGAGCGATACTGGCGAAACGCCTCGCCCGAGATTCAGAAACTGGCCGTGGGCTGGATGGTGCCCTTCTACGAGGGCAAGGAAGAGCTCCAGCCGGACGAGGCGATGCGGTCCTGCGGGATTGCCGGGCAGACGATCATGCTCGCCGCCAAGGCCATCGGATTAGATTCGTGCCCCATGATCGGCTTCGACCCGGTCAAGGTGGCCGAGATCATCAACCTCCCGAGCGACCACGTGATCGGCTTCACGCTCGCCGTCGGCAAGGCGGTGAAGCCCGCGTGGCCGAAGGGCGGCCAGCTCGACCTCGCCGAGGTTCTGGTGCAGGACCGCTTTGCCTGACGCTGGCTCCGGACAGCCCCGCCGATGAAAGCCCGACGCATGCTTTGGAGCCTGCTAACGATCGCGATCGGCGTGTACGCGGGGCTGTGCCTCGTGTTCCTCGTCTTCCAGCGGTCGTTCATCTACATGCCGACGCCGGTGACGCCCGCCCACGCGCAGGCGTTCACGCTCGAGCTGCCGGGCGCCGACGTACGGATCTCCACCCGGACCCACGACGGCCCCAAGGCCCTCGTCTACTTCGGCGGCAATGCCGAGGACGTCGCCTCCACGGTGCCGGAGCTGGGCGACCTGTTTCCTGACCGGGCGATCTATTGTCTGCACTACCGCGGCTACAGCGGCAGCTCCGGCCACCCGGCGGAGACGGCCCTCCGGAGCGACGCCCGCGCGCTCTTCACGCTGGTGCATGGCCGCCATCCAGACGTGATCGTCGTGGGCCGCAGCCTCGGCAGTAGCCTCGCGATCCAGCTCGCCGCCGACGAGCCCGTCCCGCGGCTCGTGCTGATCACGCCCTTCGAGAGCATCCTTGCGATCGCCCAGCGGGTGGCCCCGTTCCTGCCGATGCGGCTGCTGCTTCGTGACCGGTACGAGTCGTGGCGGTACGCTCCCAAGGTCACCTGCCCGACGCTCGTGATCGCCGCCTCCCACGACGAGATCGTCCCACTGGCCGACACCAAGCGGCTGGTGGCAGCCTTTCCGCCCGACGTGGCGACGCTCCGGATCTTCGACGGCACCAACCACAACTCCGTGTCCAGGGAGGCCGGGTTCTGGGAGGCGATGGTCAACGGCAAGTGACCATTCCGCCGCGGGCCGCCATCGTGCCCCAAGGCGAGAGCCGGCGTTGCGGCAACGCTAGAACCGCGGCTGCTCATGGAATGGCTTGCGGGCCTCGAACATCCGCAGGTGCGCTCGCTGCTGCGGCTTTTCTTCATCTGGAACGAGCTCGATCAGCTGCTTCTGATACTCGATCGCTTTCGCAAAGTCACCGGCTTCGGCATGGGCAACCGCAAGCGAGATGACGAGCTCGGTATCAACTTCCCCCTTGGCCAATGAGCGGGCGAGCTCCGCTGCTGCGACGGCTCGCTTGCCGTCGCGGACGCGCTCATCGGCACACGTCGCCAGCACATACGCCTTCAGGCCGGCGACCTTGGCGGTCGGGTTGAGCTCGAGCGACCGGTCGAGATCCGTCACCATCGCGGCATAATCGCCGTATGACCGATGGGCAAGAGCACGGCCGACGAACGCCTTCGCCCAGTCGGGTCCCTTCACGTCCGCCGGCCTCAGGCTCCAACTGCACCGTTGTTCGGCCATGCCTGTCACCCCGCCCTCCTGAGGCGTCTGGAAGACGATGCCTGCATCCGTGACCTCACCGGTGACCGTGATGTCGGTGTTGGCATCGTGAACCAACCCGATGGCCGACTCGACGATCACCGCCTTGTGCCGCGTGTCGCCCTGCGTCAGGAAGAGATCGCAATCCGCTTGCTCGACCAACACCGGCTCCTGGTTGACACCCCAATCCAGGCAGCCTCCCTTACAAGCCGATGAATAACCGGCCGCCAGCTTACGACAGCCCCGCTTGCCGATCGCTTCCCGGTAGATCGCCTGCCGCTCCTCCAGCCCCTTCTCCACCGCCGCTGCGTTGCCCGACGTGACCAAGATCGGCTGACCGTCGAGCCACCCGTGGATCGTGGCCCCCTGCTTGGCGGGCTGACAGAGCAGCAGCAGGTTCTGGGTCTTGAGATAGGCCAAGGCGAGCACGTCGGCAGGCGCCGCCAAGGCCTCATCGAGCGTCACGGCTCGCGGCAGCTTCTGCTCGACGCGCGGCTGGATCAGCAGCGGCGTGCGGGCCTCCCGGATCGGCTCACGCCTGCGGATTGTCTCCAGTCTCCGCAGGCACGCCTCACGAAACTCGGGCGCGAAATGGCTGAGGGCAGCCGCCCGCTCTTGAAGTGACTCGGCTTTGGCAAACTCGCCAAGCTCTGCATAGGCCGCAGCCAAGGCGTTGAGCGGCTCGACGGCTTCGCAGGTGATCGGGTCACACACTTCCCCGGCCAGCAGCAGCGCCCGACGTCCACTGCGAACATCGTCATCCGGACTCGTGGCCAGCAGCCAGGCGAGTGAGAGCTTGACCTGGACGTCGTCGGGGTTGCTTCGCCGGCAATGCTCCAGATCGTCGAGCGCCTGCGTGAACTCGCCCAACTGCTGGTGGGCATGGCCCCGCTCGCAGACGGCGCTCACGAGCCGCGGATCGAGCCGCTGAGCCTCCGTGTAGTCCGCGACGGCGGCCCGAAACTTCCCGAGCGATTGATAGCAGAACGCCCGATCGAAATACGCCTGGGCAACCGGGGCGATGGCGACCGACTTTGTCAGCGCCTCGACCGCCTCTTCCAGCCTGCCGGCGTTGAGGAGCATGTTGCCGCGGAGGCCGTACACATCTGCCCGGTCGGGCTCGAGCGCGAGGGCGGCGTCGAGGTCGGCGAACGCCTTGTCGGCTTGTCCGAGGATCGCCTGAGCCCATGCCCGCGTTGCCAGCGCGGTGACATTGCGGGGATTGATCTCGAGCGCCCGATCGAGGTCTCGCACCATGGCATCCCACTGTTCAGCCTCGCCATACAGCTTCGCCCGCCGCACCAAGAGCTCGGCGTCGGCAGGGTTGGCCGTGATCTCGCGACTCAGGTCTTCGATCCGCCCGTCGACCGGCCGCTCTGCCGGGAATAGCTGGCCAAACCCTTGATTGCCGAGTGCAGCCAGAACAATGGCCAGACAAGCCCCCTGAAAGCAGCGATCGCCCATGACGAACCTCCCGTGGTCGCCATTCGCTCCCCTGCTGGACAACCTCGGGAAACCCTACGTTCGGTCAGCCCCGAGCACCAAAATCGGACTGCTCAGGGTCAACAAACTCTTGGCGAGGGCCACCAAGAGACGACCGGTCACTTGGGCTGGGTATCGAGAAACTCGTCGGTCTCCGCCTGTCGGGATCGAGTAGGCTTCTCCAGTGCATGTCGAGGATGTCTCGGTCAAACCCGCGGCGGGCTCGACGGATTGGATTTTTCCGGACCATCCGGCAGCATCTCGAGGTGCGCATCATGGAATTTCTCTGGTTTCTCCTGATCGGCCTCGCGGCCGGGTGGCTCGCGAGCCAGATCATGAAGGGCGGCGGCTCGGGGCTTGTCAGCGATCTGCTGATGGGCGTCATCGGGTCGATCCTGGGCGGCTTTCTCTTCGGCCTGCTCGGGCTTTCCGCCACGGGCCTCTTGGGCAGCCTGATCACGGCGACCGTGGGCGCGGTCGTGTTGATCGCCGGACTGCGGGCGATCAACCGGCAACGGCCGTGAGCAGCCAGCGGCACGTGCCAGACCGCCCGCAGCCCTGGATCGTGGCCGTGTCGATCAACACGCACGTCACGCTGCCGGATGGCACCGTCGTCGACAGGGACACCTTCCACGCGTGGGTCTGGGAGCAGGCGGAGGGGCTCCTCGGCATCGACGAAGGCACCGTCACCACGGCCGACGCCGCCGCCCGTGGGCTCGTGCCGGCACCGCTGGTGCTCGATGCCGCTGCGGCTCCGACGGAGCGCGACTGGGTCGCGGGTCTGGAGGTCACCGATGCCGAGTGGTGGTTCGGCAATGAGCCGTCGGCCCGCGACGCGGCCAATCTCGTCGCAGGGCTGAAGGGCTGCCGTATCCAGGGTGTCCGTGAGGATGAGACCATCGACCATGAGGCGGCCTACCGGGCCTCGTTCGGGGCGATCGCGGTGGCGGGCTTCGGGACGGTGAGGCCGGCGTGGGAACAGGGGTCTGCAGCAGTCGCCGCGAACGGCGAGGCCACGATCTTTATCGAGCCGGGCCTCGGATTCGGCACCGGGCTACACGAAACGACGCAAATGTGCCTGGCGGCACTGGCCGCGCGGCAACGCCGCGGAGGACGGCTCGACCGCGTGCTCGACTACGGCAGCGGGTCCGGGATTCTCGGAATCGCGGCGGCGGTGCTCGGGTCCGGGCGGGTCGACGCCGTCGAGATCGACACGCAGGTGCACGAGGCCGCCCGGGCCAATGCCCGTCGCAATGGCGTCGCTGACCGTCTCCAACTCACCGCCACCCTGCCGCCCACGACCGACCCCTACGACGTCGTCGTCGCCAACATCGTCGCCGCGGTCCTCACCGAGCATGCCCCATCGCTCTGCGGTCGCGTACGCCGCCCCGGAGGGGAACTTGTGCTCTCCGGCGTGCTGGCCGAGGAGCTGCCTGCCGTCACCGATCGCTTCGCAAGGCTGCTTGAAGCACGACCGGAGATCCTGGAACGCGGCCCATGGCGATGCCTGTCGTTCCGCTGCGAGTGACCCGCCAGGCGTCTTGTCTGGCCACTTCGATGGCATGAGTGCGGCTGGCGTACTGCCGAAACGCCGCGGAGACTCGCCTCTCTACGCCGCCCGGCGGGCCTGGCCGCGGGCGGGGCCGTCGGCGATGCCCTCGGCCCGCATCGCCTCCCAGTCGGCCTCGGTCGGCTTGGCGATCGTGCCGTAGATGAAGTCACCGATCGGGAAGGCCACGTTGAAGTTCTTGTCGGGATAGCGGTGGTGCAGGAAGTGATGCCGCGCCGCCCACTTGTACGCGGCCCAGTTCGAAAAAAACCGCTTCTCCGGCTTGTGCATCTCCATGTGGATCAGGTTCCAGATCGTATGGTGGAGGCATACCACGAACGGAAACATCACCGCCCCCATCCTCGTCGCCGGCCAGATCGACAGCACGACCACGAGCGGGAGCGATTCGATCAGTCCCTCGAGGAGGTTGAGGCGGATGCCGCGGTCCTCGCCGTGCGGCACCGGATCGTCGTGAAACTCCTTGCGGTATTGGGTGTGGTGCTCGACGGCGTGGCTCGTGAAGATTCGCTGCCGGGCCCGGAGGTTCTTGAGGAAGGCGAGCCGCGGCGTCTTGTGCATCAACCGGCAGTGCACCTGGTGCTCTACGATCGACATCACCACCACCATCGCCACGAACCAGCCGGCGGCGGCGGCGATCTGCATCAGGACGGGGTTCATGGGCGCGGCTCCGGGGGGCGGCAGTTCGACATCGATGCTGCCGACCAAAACCGGGTCGCAGTGCGGGGTCTATAGCAGGCCGGCAGGCATGGCGAGAGGCCAACTTTGGGGGGAAACACGATTTTTCCCGGCCGTCGGGGCCGGGACTGGCATCGTTGGCCCCCGGATGCCGATATCCCCATGGCAGCCACAAGGTCGCCGGCAGGTCGCCGGCAGGCCGCCGGCAGGCCGCCGGCAGCGGGATTCCCGGCCGCGCGAACATTGGCTCAGGGCCATGCCGGGGGCTATCCTGTACGGGTGCGGTAGGGGCAGGCCGCAGCAGCGGAGCATCCACTCATGGCAAGGCCGCGGCGTCGGTCGGTGGCCATTTCGAAGGCGACCAGGGGCGGGATCGAGTTCGAGCCGCTCGAGGATCGGCGCATGCTGGCCGCGGTGTTCCTCGACACCGAGGTGCTCGTCCAGTTCGCACCGACGGCGACCGCCTCCGCCAAGGCAGCCGCTCGGTCGGCCGTGGGCGGCCTGGCCCTGGAGGTGATTCAGACCACGGGAATGCGATCGCAGGGCCTCGGCGCGCTCGAGCGGGTCTCGCTCGGCCGGGGCGTGACGGTCGATCGCGCCATCGCCGCGCTTGCCAACCGGCCGGGCGTCGTTTTCGCCGAACCCAACTGGAAGCTCTCCACCGACTCGGTCAGTGACGACCCCTACTACACGACGAGCTCGCGGCTATGGGGCATGTACGGTGATGACCTACCATCCGCAGCCGGGCCCTCGGGCACGACCAACCAGTTCGGCAGCCAAGCCGAGAAGGCATGGGCGGCCGGTCTCACCGGCTCGCGCGCCATCTACGTCGGGATCGTCGACGAAGGCGTCGATTTCAACCATCCCGACCTCGCCGCGAACATGTGGGTCAATCCCTTCGATGCGCCGGGCGACGGGATCGACAACGACGGGAACGGCTACGTCGACGACGTCCGCGGCTGGGACTTCTACTCCAACGACGCTTCCGTCTACGACGGCTCCGGCGACGACCACGGCACCCACGTCGCCGGCACGATCGGCGGCGTCGGCGGCAACGGGACAGGCGTGGCCGGCGTGAACTGGAACGTCACGATGATTCCCACGAAGTTCCTGGGCACCGACGGGGGCACCACGACCGCCGCGATCAAGGCGCTCGACTACCTCACGGACCTGAAGCTCCGCCACGGCCTCAACATCGTGGCCAGCAACAACTCCTGGGGTGGTGGCGGCTACTCATCGGCCCTCCACTCGGCCATCATCCGTGGGGCCAACGCCGGCATCCTGTTCGTGGCGGCCGCAGGCAACAGCGCCGTCGACACCGACGTGACGGCCAACTACCCGTCGAACTACTCCACGCTCCAGGGCACATCCACCACCCGGGCCGCCGCATACGAGGCGGTGATCTCGGTGGCGGCGCTCACATCGACCGGTGGTTTGGCCTCGTTCTCCAACTTCGGCGCCACCACGGTGGACATCGCGGCGCCCGGTGCGGGCATCAACTCCACCCTGCCAGGCGGTGGATATGGTGCCTACAGCGGCACGTCGATGGCCACGCCTCACGTGACCGGGGCCACGGCCCTGCTTGCGGCTGCCCAGCCCGGGATGACGGCGGCCGCCATCAGGACCGCGATTCTCTCGACCGCCCGATCCACCGCGGCACTCGCGGGCCGCACCGTCACCGGCGGTCGCATCGACGTCGCTGCGGCGGCCAACCTGGCTCCGCCCGTCGACATCGCGATCTCGGGCGGTAGCGTGGTCGAGGGAAACAGCGGCATCACGCAGTTGGCGTTCACGGTGTCGCTCTCGGCCACCGCGACCGCCACCGTATCCGTGAACTACGCCACCGCCAACGGCACGGCAACCGCCGGCAGCGATTACGTCGCCGCGAGTGGCACGCTCGTATTTCTCCCGGGCGAGACCACGAAGCAGATTGTGGTGGATGTCATCGGTGACACGGCCTACGAGGCGAACGAGACATTCACGCTCTCACTGTCTGGCGCCTCGGGAAACTCCCGGATCGCTACGGCTTCCGCAACGGGAACCATCACCAACGACGATTCCCAGCCCCCGCCGCCGGCCACTCCGGCCCTGGCCATCAGTTCGGTCGCAGGGCTCGAGAACGCGGGCTCGCTCGTTTTCACGGTCACGCTCTCGGTCGCCACTGCATCGAAGGTGACCGTGAGGTTCGGCACGGCGAACGGCACGGCGAAGTCCGGCCGCACCGGCGACTACACGGCGACGAGCGGCACGCTGACGTTCAACCCCGGCGAGACGAGCAAATCCATCACCGTCGCGGTGCAAAACGACCGCCTCGTCGAGCAGGACGAGACGTTTTTCATCGACCTTTCGCGGGCCAGCGGCGCCACGATCGCAGTGGGCCAGGCCACGGGCACGATTCTCAACGACGACGGGCTCACGGCGGCAATGTTCGCCGCTCTGGCCGCCTCATCCTCCCCGCTGCCCGCTCCGAAGCGGCGTTGACGCCGCTGAGCCAGCCGTTCCGGCCACGGTCGGTTCCTGCGAAGAGATTGTCCGGGTGCGTTGGCAGCGGTGGGCCTATTTCCCGAGTCCGCCAGTCCCTGGGCTCGTGGTCCGGCCGCGATCCGCTTACACTGTCGACCCGTCAGCGAGCGGGCTCATCCCGCTCCGATTGTTCGCTCGCCCCACCCCGAGAACCGAAGGACCGTCGGAATGAAGGCTTGTCGCTGGCTCGCGGTCGCGCTCGTGACCGCAATGGTGTCGATCTCCTCCCCCTCGTCCGCACAGGAACAGCCGATGTTGCCACGTTGTTTTCTCGATCTTTCCGCCGATGGGAAGCCGCTGGGCCGGATCGTCGTCGAGCTCCGCTCCGACGTGGTGCCCAAGACCGCCGAAAACTTCCGGGCCCTGTGCACCGGCGAAAAGGGCTTCGGCTACAAGGGCAGCAGTTTCCACCGCGTGATCCCCCAGTTCATGTGCCAGGGTGGCGACTTCACCAACCACAACGGCACCGGCGGAAAGAGCATCTACGGGGCGAAGTTCGCCGACGAGAACTTCACCCTCAAGCACACCGGTCCGGGCGTGCTCAGCATGGCGAACGCCGGCCCCAACACGAACGGCTCGCAGTTCTTCCTCTGCACCGCCAAGACCGACTGGCTCGACGGCAAGCACGTGGTCTTCGGCCAGGTGGTCGAGGGGATGGACGTGGTCCAGAAGGTCGAGGCCCTCGGCTCCCAGTCGGGCCGCACGAAGGCCAAGGTCGAGATCACCGACTGCGGCGAACTGAAGCCCCAGTGACGGAATCCGGCCGCGCGAACATCAGGTCGCAGGCGGGAACGTGAGCACGAACGTGGCTCCGCCCCCAGGGGTGGGCTCGTGCTCGAGATTGCCCCCGTGGCTCTGCACGATCAGCCTCGAGAGCGTCAGCCCGACCCCGTGGCCGCGGTCGGGTCTTCCCGTGTGGAATCGCTCGAATAGGTTCGGGACGGCGTCGGCGCCGACTCCCGACCCATGGTCCACCACCGCCAGCCGGCATCCCGCCGGCCTGGCGGCCAACTGGACCTCGACGGCTCGCCCGGCAGGCGAGTGTTCCACGGCGTTCCCGAGAAGGTTGACGAGCACCTCCTCGAGCAGCGTGGGGTCGCCCTTGACGACGGCGCCGCCAGGCGGCGGCTCGATCGTGACGCCCCGCTGGCGGGCCAGCGGCGCGACCCTGTCGATCGCGTCGGCCACCACCGGCTCGAGATCGATCGGCCGCAGCCGCGCCGGATCGAGCGCCGCTGAGCGGGAGTAGGCCAGCAACACCTCGCACAGGCTCTCGATCCGTCGGGCCAGCCCGGCGATGCGGTCGAGCGGCCCGCCGCCGTCGGCTGCCGCCCCTGCGGCATCGGCCTCGAGCAGGATCGCGTGCACCGGATTCAGGAGCTGATGAGCCACGTCGGCATTGAACCGCGACTGTGAAGCCCGGATGGCCTCGAGCCGGTCGAGCATCTCGTTGATCGTGCCGGCCAACTCCTGAAACTCGGCCTCCGTGCGGGCCAGATCGATTCGTTCCTCGAAGTGGCCGCCGCGGATCCGGCGGGCGGTCGCCGCGATTCCGGTCAGCGATACCAGCAGCCGTGCGATCAAGAACCAGGCCGCACCGAGCACCATCGGCACCCACACCAGGAAGCTCCGGACCTCGAACCAGGCGATCGTTCGCCCAGCCGCAGCCAGGGCCGCTCGCTCGCTGCCGACGAGGATCACGGTCCCGCGACTGCCGCTGGCGGCGGCGAGGCGGTACTGACCGTCGGCCGTGGTCCAGAGCGTGTCGGGGCGTTCCCCCCAGGCCGGATCCCAGGCCAGGCCGGAGGGCCAGCCCACGCCGTCACCGAGCGTGCCGTCGCCGCTCCAGATGCCGGTAAACCAGGGGAGTTGCCCAGGATCGATTCGTGGCCGACGGAGCCACGCCCAGGTGCCATCGGCCGCGGGAGCAGCCGCGGGCCTTGCCAGGTAGCGGCCGTCGGCGCTCCGCAGGTGGTCTCGCAGGTCCGTCTCTCCCTCGAACCGCTCCACCACCCGCAGCATGCCCAGCCGCGACCAGATCAGTTCGTCGAGGTCGCGCTCCAGCGTGGCAACGGTCGCTTGGTAGTAGGCCAGACGGATGAGCATCGCGCCGACGACGAACAGCAGGCTGAACCAGCCGAGGAACCGGCGGCGGAGCGACGGCAACCGGGGCGAGGTCGCGTCAGCAGCCATCGATGATGAATCCCTGGCCGCGCCGAGTGGTGATCAGATCGTGCCCCAGTTTCTTCCGCAGCCGCAGGATGATGACGTCGATCACGTTGCTGACGGCGTCGGCCGGCGGGGGCTCGCCAGGGTGCAGCAAGGCCTCGAGCGTCGCCCGGGTCACGAGCCGGCCCCGATTGCGAATCAGGCACCCGAGCACGGCGAACTCCTGGGCTGTGAGCGGCACCCGCTCGCCGGCGCGGGTGGCCGTATGCGCGGGAAAATCGACCACCACCTCACCCACGGTCACGGTGTCGGGCGAATCTCCCTCACTCCGCCTGAGCACGGCCCGGATCCGGGCCGCGAGTTCCCGCACTGTGAAGGGCTTGACCAGGTAATCGTCGGCTCCCAGGTCGAGGGCTCCGACACGGTCATCCTCCTCCCGCTTGGCGGAGATCACGATCAGGGGCACCCGGCTCGTCTGCCTGAGCCGCTGGAGCACCTGCTCCCCTTCCAGCCCGGGCAGCCGGAGATCGAGCAGCACGACGTCGGCGCGGCCCTGGACAGCGGACTCGAGCCCGGAGATCCCGTCCCCGACCTCCAGCACCTCCCAGCCAAGGGCCCGCAGACCCTCGGCGACCACCCGTCGGGCGACCTCCTCATCGTCGATGACCAGCACGCGGACGGGCGTCTCGGCGGTGCCTCGTGTCTCCATCATTCGCCCACTATAGAGGACTCACACCCGAACCGAGCCCTGGCAGACTGCAAGTCTGCCCCACGGTTGTGACGCGCCCGGTCCATGCTACTCAGCTGGCTGGGAAACCCCTTCGGCCTCCTACTGCACCGCCGCCGGGTGAGGCGGACGACCGCAGCAGTGCCGGGGCCGACTACGACACGTACGTCGAGGAGGAACTCCGGCAGCGTCGCCCCTGATGTGGCCGGCCCCGCGAGCGGTCACTCCGGCGCGGCCACCTTCCAGAGGGCGGTCTCGCTCCGCAAATAGAGGCTGCCGTCGGCCACGGCCGGGGTGGCGGAAAACGTGCCGGGTAACTCGTTCTCCGCCACGATCTCGGGCTTGTCGTCGACGGCGACCAGAAAGGCCTTGCCCTCCGTGTTGACCGCGACGAGCGTCTCGCCGACCACGATCGGGCTGGCCCAGAAACTGCCGGCCAGCCGCACCTGCCCGCGGATGCCGCCGTCGGCCGTGTCGCCCACGATGAGCACGCCGCCTCGGTTGAGGCAGGCGATCGATCCCTTCCACGCGACGGGGCTGGCGATGCCGGGCGACAGCCTGGCGGCCCGCCAGACGGGCTCGCGACCGCCGACGGTCACCGCGGCGATGCCGTCGGAAGGGACAAAGAGCACGCCCTCCGCGGCGACCGTGGTGGCGATGCCGGAGCAGTCACCCGACCAACGCCAGGCCTCGCCGCCGTCGGCGAGCCGACGCAGTTCGAGTCCGCGACCGTTCTGCAGCAAAACGCCCGGCCCCACGTCGGTCGCCATCGCCAGCGGGCTCGACCAGTTCGCGATCCGGTCGCGGGGAACGCTCCAGTGATCGGCGCCCGTGGCGAGGTCGATCGCGGCGGCGAAGGCGTCGCCCTGACAATCGATCTGCACGACCACCGCATCGCCGATGATCCGCGGGCTCGAGCCCATGCCCACGTCGTTGCCGCTCCGGGGATGCTCCACGGCCAGGTTCCGCTGCCACAGGAGCCGGCCATCGAGGTCGAGGCAGAACAGGTCGCACGATGAAAATAGCGCCACGATCCGCTTCCCGTCGCTGGCCGGGGTCCCGGCCGCCACGGCGCTCGTGGGATGGCAGAGCGTGCGACCGGTGGCCCAGAGGATCCGCTCCCAGCGAGGCTTGCCGGTCGCCTTGTCGAGCGCGATCACATGCAGCCGATCCTGCTTCGCCCCGCTCGAGGCCGTCGTCACGACGAGGTCACCGATCACGATTGGGCTCGACGCGGAGCGGCCCGGGAGATCGGCCTTCCAGGCGATGCCGTCGGCCTCCGACCAGGTGCTGCGGATCGCCGCGCCCGCGGCCACAGCCCGGCCACCGGGCCCGCGAAACTCGGGCCAGTCTTCACCCCAGAGGTCGCCCGCTCCGGCGACCATCACGACCACCGCCGCGATCGCCGACACCACGCGCATCATTTTGGCTCCTCCTCCCGCTGCGTGGCCAACGGCCTGCCCAGCGGATCGGTCACCCGCAGCTGAAACTTCCACTCGCCCGCCCAGGGCTCGGTCTGCTCGTTCTGGCAGCACTTCACGAGCACGGTGTTCGCCCCCTGGCGAAGCTCGGCCGGCGCCACGTACTGATCGATCGCCTCGGAGGCATGGTAGATCTCGTGGGCCATCACCTGCCGGCCGTTGACCCAGACGACGACCGCACAGGGGCTGCCGATCCGGATCTCGGCCTTGCCGACAGTGGGCATCTCCACCTCGGCGAGGGCGTATGCGAGCACGCCCTTCTTGGTAGCCACGGTGGCGTTCAAATCGATCTCACCGTGATTGTGGGTCGAGGCGACCGGCTTCCAGTCGACTGCGGCCGGCACCGCCCCGCCCTCTTCCGGCGGATAGGCCTTTGCGAACCCCGCACCCCCGGCGTTGTCATATTCGCCGCTCACCCTCCAACGGCGGACGAAGCCCAAAGCCTCGGCCACGTCGGTCGGCTCGCCATGCTCGGTGAGCCAGGTGGCGATGGCCTCCACCTGATCGACGTCCCGCGCGGCACCGAGCGCCCGGCGATGGGCCGCGTGTTGGGCGGCTGCATCCTCCGCGGCAACGTCGGCCAGGAGTTTGGCCACGGCCGCCCGCCGGAGATCCAGCGCCTCCTCGTCGAGCATCCCCGCGAGCAGGGCCGCCGCCCGGGTCGGATCGCGGGCCTCGAGCCAGCCGAAGGCGAGGCTGCGACCGCGCGGAGCCAACCCCTTGTCGGCCACGAAGCCGGCGAGCGTGTCGCCGCCGAGCGCATCTCCGAGCCGGTCGGCCGCCCGATCGAGCCCGCTCCGCAGCCAGTTGGCACCGGCTGGCGTGGCGCTGCCGAGAGCGGCCAAGGGCGGGCGGAATCCGTCGGCCGCGAGCGTTGCAAGCCGGTCGGCCGCGGCCGCCAGCGCCGCCTGATCGTCGCCGGGCAAGGCCGCCGCGAGCCGGGCCACATCGTCTGCTGTGGCGGCGGCGGGCTCGGCGGCGCTGCCCCGCGGGCCGAAGAGCCCACTGCAGCCCAGCATCAGGACCAAGACCGACCGCAGGCGGTTCATGGAGCACGCTCCTTGATGGATGTGCAGGGAGCGGGCGACCATGGACCGACGCCGATCCACTCGCTGCGACTTCGGCAGTCTACAACAGCCCGCCATGCACCCCGCCGCCCTTCCCGAACCCGCGCTGCTGCACGACTGCGACGAAACCCGGACCCGGCGCGGTGGGCCCGGCGGCCAGCATCGCAACAAGGTGGAGACGGCCGTGGTGCTCCGGCACCGCCCCACGGGGATCACCGCCGAGGCCAGCGAACGTCGCAGCCAGGTCGACAATCGCCGGGTCGCCGTCAGGCGGCTCAGGCTCGCGCTCGCGCTGGGCCATCGGCTTCTCCCCGAACCCACCGGACCGTCGCCGCTCTGGAGGGACCGCACCGCAGGCGGACGGATCACGGTGGCCCTCGACCACGCCGAATACCCGGCCCTCGTCGCCGAGGCCTTCGACCGGCTCGCGGCGTGCAACTGGCAGCTGCCCCCGGCCGCAGCCGCGCTCGGCATCTCCCCGTCGCAGCTCGCGCGGCTCTGTCGCCGCGAACCCGCCGTCTGGACGACGCTCGGCCGCCAGCGCACCGCCGCCGGCCTGGCGCCGCTCTCGTGAACCGGCTGCAGGGCAGCTCCTGCAAACCGTGTCATAACCCCCGCACCGGCGAGAGCGGCGCGTAGCATGGGACTTCCGCTCGGAGCCGACCATGGAACCGCTTCGCTCACAGACCGCCCGGATCCGCCACCTCGACGCCGCTCGCGCCGCCGAGGTCGTGGCGCTCTTTGCCCGGCCGGTCGTCGATGCCGAAGCCGCCTTGGGATATGACCGCAATGATCTGGTCGCCGGATCGTCGTGCGGCTGGCTGACGTTGCATCCGGCCGCCGGACACGACACACGGGCCGATGCGGTGGGCCACTACGCCACGCATCTCTATCTCCACGAACTCTTCCGGCTGCCGCTCTCGGTGGCCCGGCAGCTCGCCCGCCACCGCGGCCATCTCTATCTCGACAGGCTCGTGCGGCTCACCGATGCAACGGCCGCCGAACTGGGCCGCCACGTCGGCGGCGGCCTGTCACTCAACAACCTGCGGCGGCTTTCGGTCAACCAGGCCCACGAACTCGGCCGGCACGAACACGAGCTCTCGCTCAACCGGATTCGCGAGCTTGGGCTGGGACAGGCCCGCGGGCTCGCACGGCACGCCAACGCGCTGCATCTCGAGGGCCTGAAGCGGCTCGCGCACGCGAGGCCGCCGCCTTGGCCCGCCACCGCGGCGATCTCTTGATCGGGGGCCTGCGGCAACTGCCCGGCCCCGTGGCCGCGCATCTCGCCCGCCATCAGGGCAAGCTCCACTTCCACGGCCTCGAGCGGCTGGGCACGGCCGCCGCCCGGGGCCTGGCGACGCGACAGGGCTATCTCTGCCTGAAGGACGTGCAGACGCTCACGCCCGCCCAGGCCAGGCTCCTGGCCGGCCACGCGGGCGTGCTCGAGCTGAGCAACCTCGCCATCGACGAACAGATCGCCGAAGGCCTCGGCCGCCACTCAGGCTCGCTGATCGTCTCGCTGGACGACGCCTGCAGCCACCACACCCTTGTGGCGATCCTGCACCACCGCGGCCCGCTGCAGCTCAACGGGCTCACGACGATCGACGTCGCCCGGGCCGGCTTGCTCGCTGGTCAATGCCGCGCGAACGGCGTCGGCGGCCTCGACGGCCTGTTTCTGCCCCACGTCAAGGGCCTGACGGCCGAGGTGGCGGCGATCCTCGCGACGCATCGAGGCGGGGGGCTCTCGCTTGCGGGACTCGAACTGCTCACCGAGACCGTGGCCGACCAACTCGTTCGTCACCCGCTGCTCGCGCTCGACGGCGTGAAGCGCGTGACCGACCGGGTGGCCGAGATCCTCGCCACCCACGACGGCGGCGCAGTCTCGCTGCGGGGAATCCAGTCGGTCAGTGGCCGCGCGCTCGCGCTCTTGCGGGCGAACCCCGACGTGATCCTGCCGTCCCGGCTCGCCGGCCCCGATCCGGGCGTCGCGAGCGGAACAGCCCGCCCCGTAGGCCACCCGAGCCCGGCCGAACTCGAGCGGATCATCGCCGCCATCGCGGCGGAGGGCGAGGCCCAGCTTGCGCGATGATGGCGGGCCGCCACGTTCGGTCGCGAAGGGGGCATTGACGGGGGACTCCGCTCATCAATGGGCGCGCGACGCCCAAGGCGATCCTCGCCGAGACCAATCCGGGTTCCGTGGCCTGCCTGGCCCCGCTATCCTCCCCGCCCCGCCGACCGAGGCCGCCAGGGAGATGCTTTGCCCGTGCCGATCCGCTCATCAGCAGCCCGAGCACTCGCCGGCATCGCGGTGATCGCCGCGACCGCGTCTGCCGTCCAAGCCGCCGAGCCGACAGCCTGGCCACCGCCGCCCGATCGCGTCGCGCTCCTTCCGCCGGTCGAGTTCAACCTCGAGGAGAGCCTGTTCGCCGGCGAGCCGATCGCCGATGCCGACTCCGAGCCCGTGCCACCATCCCGGCCGCGCCGCGGAGGCGGCCCATTCGGGTCGGCGGCGCCAGTGTCGCTCGGTGGCTTCTGGGCGCCGGCGACCGACGTCGTCGGGCAGCCCGCCACGCTCGGCATGAACGCCCAGTTCGCCCGTGTCGCGGCGCCGCTGGTGCCGCCGCGGGAGGGCGAGCCGCTCTGGATCGGCATCGGCCGCTTCGGCCGGCTTGAACTCGCCACCGACGCCATCCTGCCCGACTCGAACCAACCGGTGCCCGACCAGCTCTGGCTCGTGGAGACCGGTGTCACCCACATCCGCCCGCTCGACTCCGGCGGCACGCTCGGCGGTACGTTTCTCTTCGGTTCGGCGAGCGATCGGCCCTTCGCCGCCGGCCGCGACCTGACGCTGATGGCGATCGCCTTCTGGAACACACCGGCAAAGAACGAACGCGACGAGTGGAACTTCAGCATCTTCTATTCACCCACGTCGCAGCTCCCCTATCCGCTGCCGGGTCTGGCCTACGCCTGGCGGCCGAGCGACGCCTTCGAGGCCAAGCTGGGCGTGCCCGCCTCCTTCGAGTGGCGGCCCGACGACGCCTGGACGATCTCGGCCGCCTACTTCCCGCTGGTGAACGTGAACGTCGAGGCCCGCCGCAAGCTGGCCGCCGACTGGAGCTTCGTGGCCTTCTACCGAACCGACACGCAGATCTATTTCCTGGCCGACCGCGTGATCGACGACGAGCGATTCTACGTCTTCGACCAGCGGGCCGCGCTGGGCTTCGAGCGGGCGCTCGGCGGCGGGTTCACGATCGAGGCCCTGGCGAGTTGGCTGTTCGATCGCGAGCTGTTCCAGGGCACCAACTTCACCTCCGGCCGCACCGACGTGGTCGAGTTCGACCCCGGGCCGGGGCTGTCGCTCCAGCTTCTCTGGCGGCGGTGATTCCGCAGCCGGTCCGAATTACGATTTCCTTCGCCCCGCTGGCGTGGTATGCTTCAGCATCGGAATTGATGAAGGCGACCTTCCCGGAGCGATCTGGGGGCCCGATCCGGGTCATGGTCGCCGCGATCGCAATCTCTCGAAGCGGCTGTTTTTCGCAGCGACCGTCCTTGGGACGGGCCCCCGCGAAAACCTTCTTGCCGGGCAGGCAGTGATCCATCGCCGGGATCACGGTGTGTCTCCGTCTGCCTGACGGCACCGTTGCCGCCCAGTTTTCCGCCTGAACCGCTCCGCGGCGATTTCGCCGCAGGGCCCATCCTCCAAGGACCTTCCATGACCAGTCACCCGAACCACATCGACCAGACCAACACCCCGGCCGCCGGCTTCGCGGAGCTTGGCCTCTCCGCACCCTTGCTCGCGGCGTTGACCGACGAGGGCTACACCACCCCCACGCCGATCCAGACCAAGGCGATTCCCCACGTGCTCGCCGGCCGCGACCTCTTCGGCTGCGCCCAGACCGGCACCGGCAAGACGGCCGCCTTCGCGTTGCCGCTGATCGACCGGATGCTCGCCGACCCCCGCAAGCCGGCCCCGCGCCGCTGCCGGGTGCTCGTGCTCGCCCCCACCCGCGAACTCGCCGCCCAGATCTTCGAGAGCTTCAAGGCCTACGGTCGCCACGCGAAGCTCAAGGCCGCGGTGATCTACGGTGGCGTCGGCCAGCACCAGCAGGACCGCGCCATGATGCACGGCGTGGACGTGCTCGTGGCCACGCCGGGCCGGCTGCTCGACCTCGTCGGGCAGCGACTCGTCGACGTCCGCGAAGTGGAGTTCCTCGTGCTCGACGAGGCCGACCGGATGCTCGACATGGGGTTCATCCACGACGTGCGGCGGATCGTGGCGATGCTGCCGCGGGCGCGACAGACGCTCTTTTTCTCGGCCACGCTGCCCGCCGAGGTGCGGGGGCTGGCCGAGACGATGCTCCGCGATCCGCTCGAGGTGAAGACCGCGCCGCAGGCCACGCCGGCCGAGACGGTGGCCCAGTCGGTGTACCACGTGCCGAAGAGCGGGAAGCGGGCGGCGCTCGTGTCGCTCCTGCGCGAGTCGCAGATGGAGCGAGTGATCGTGTTCACCCGCACGAAGCACGGCGCCGACAAGCTGCAGCGCGACCTGGCCAAGGCCGGCATCGACGCGGCCGCGATCCACGGCAACAAGTCGCAGAACCAGCGCGAGCGGGCCCTCGCGGCGTTCAAGTCGCCGCGGCCCCCGGTGCTGATCGCCACCGACATCGCGGCCCGGGGCATCGACGTCGACGGCGTCTCGCACGTCGTCAACTACGAGCTGCCGCACGAGCCCGAGACCTACGTCCACCGGATCGGCCGCACCGGCC
>JBJTPO010000213.1:0-8605 GCA_046075145.1 Planctomycetota bacterium | reverse complement strand
ATCTGCTTGCTGTCGGTCTGCAGCGGGAAGCCCAGCTCCTTCGCCGCAATCGCCCACTCGACGGCCTTGTAGTTGTCGAACCTGCGTTTGTTGGGGTATTCCCGCTGGGTCATAAGCCACACCGCAATCCGCTCGATGCTCGTGCCCGCCTGACGCATCGCGTGGATCGCCTCGGCAAGACGGCGTTCTCGATCATCGATCGAATACTCACGGGTCGACTTCTTTGACTTTGTTTCCCTCGCCCTCAGGCCGATGATCTTCCACCCGACGGGAGCCTGCCCACCGACGGGTAGTCCGCGTTCACGCCGATCGGCAATGACTCTGAGAGTCCGCTCGCTGGCGAACGACCGGCCGATTTCACCGATGGCCCTCATCACGACGGCGATGCCGCCATCCAGCGAATCAGCGGCCTCTCTTGGCAAGTCGAGGGAATGAAACCGCACCCCGCGGGCGGCCAGTGCCTGGATCACTGCGGCCCCGTCGGCCGCCGACCGAAACGCGCGGTCGAGCTGCCACACGACCACGTGATCACCCGGCTCGGCGAGGGCAAAAACCTCTCCGCCTTGCTTGCGATCAGCAAAAAGCTGACTCCCCTGGGCGTCGGTATCGCAGAAGAAGCCGCCCCAGGCGATGCCGGCCGGCTTGAGCTGCCGCTGCCAGTAGCCCTTCGCCTGCTCTTCCTGGACGGCCGCAGTCAGATCGGGCTTCGCGGCCGTAAGCCGCCCATAGCCAAAACACTTCCCCGTCGGTCTGTCATTTCGTTTTTGCACGGTGTGGCTCCGTTACGCGTCGATCGTTCTCCTTTCATTTATGGGGGGCTCAAGGCCACATTGAGCATCAGGATCCCACGATGTCGCCCCTTGACCCTCTGCGAGCTACCTGCCCTGCCCCGGCTTCACTTGCTCGCCCTCTGCATCCTTCACGAGCCACTGCCCGTCTTTCTTGTGGAGCAAAACCTTCACGCCCGCGAGAACCGTGCCAGGTGTGCTCTTGTCGATCACGTTCCCAGTGACCCGCACGATCAGCTTGGCCACGGCCTCGGGAGGCTTTCTGGCGGGGTCAACAGCCACGTCGATGCTGGTGATCAGCACCTCCGTCGGCCGTACCTGCTTGAGGACTCGCTCCGCCTCGTCACGTAAAGGCCGGAGGTCGCGGTCGAGGGCAGCCATGATCGTCGCGACATCCTGCTTCTCTGCGGCGCGGGCCAGCCGAGGGAACAACGCCAGCAGGTACTCCCGGTCGGTCACCACGAGCGAGTCCGCTACGAATGCCGCGATGCCGGCGATGACCAGTGCGGCGGTTCCAGCAAGCAACCACCGGTCCTGCACGCGAGTCCAAATGAAGAAGACTACGACGGCCCCCAGCAGGCAGGCGGCGACGAGTGGCAAAGATGATTCAAAGGGCATTGACGAGGATCCGTCACGAGGCGCGGCACTGATCATCCCAGCTACCAGAGGTTGCCGCGAAGCCTTTACAACGTGTGGTTATCGCCTGCTGCCGTTCGAGGCCCGCCACCTCTTCACGGCTTCGTGCGCGATCGGCCCGCCGTGGCCCACGAACAGCCCGCCGGACGTTGCGGCGAGAATGCAGTCGACGCTCGCCATGGCTGTCGGCAGGTCGTCGGCGAAGTAATGAAAGTTTGGTTTCGACGGACGGATCGCGCCGCCGGCCCAGCCCCCCATGATGACGTCGCCGATGATGGCATCGCCGGAATCGAGGACAACCGAGATCGAGCCGGGGGTGTGGCCGGGCGTGTGCAGCACAGAGCCTGCGATACCAAACTCGTCGAGCCGAACACCGTCTTTGGCATCGATGTCCGCCGCCCGCGCGGGAAACGGCAGATGAGCGAGCAGCCTTGCCAATATCCGCCCGCGTAGCCCTACGCCCCGGAGAGGACCGTTGTCGCCTCGTGTCGCGAGCGGTCGATCGCCCGGGTGATACGCCACGGGGCAGCCGGCTTCAGCCGCTAAGTCCACGGTGTTGCCGAAGTGGTCTGAATGCACATGCGTATGCAGGATCAGCGCAAGGTCGCGAATCTTCACGCCCGCCGCAGCGCAGCCGGCGACGATCCTCGGGGCATCGCCGCGCGATCCTGTATCTACAAGAATCGGCCGATCGCCGACCACCAAGTAGGCGTTGGAATAGCGCAGGCGGAGTGGATGAATGACGCTCACTTGCGGCCGTTGATCTGAATGCTGCGGCGAATCTGCGGGACGTGCAGCCGCAAGTGAAAAGCCAGCAGGGCATAGGCACCGCGACTATTCAGCCGCCCGAAGAACGGATGCAGAAACGTGCCACGGCCTGTGAGGGGATACGTCTGCGGCAGGCCCACGATTCGGGCAGCTAGCTCTCGAAAACGCGGCATGACCTCAGGGCCGCAATCGTCGGGGTAGTCAAACCGGCGGATGTCACCGATGTCTGCCTCCTGCCCTGCTTCGAGTGCAGGAATTACTTCGAGCATCGTCTCGTGGACACCATTGACGTGGTCGATCGTCATGAAGACCGACCAACCCTGCATCACAGGCGTGACCCCTGGCATCAACGGTACAGGGCTGCGGCCCCGCAAGACCGGCACGGGCGTCGTCGCGACGAGCTCTTCGATAACCGTCGCTGCGGCCCGGAACTGCCGCTCGTTCGTCGCGAGCGAACGGCTGCGGTATCCGACTCCAAGGATGAGGCGGGCGGGAAGATTTTTGATCATGCGTTCATAGTTTCACCACCGTCACCGGCCCGATCAACATCGGCACTCCTGATTCTCTTTGCTGCTGGTCATACGTGGCCACGCCGGATCGTCGCAAACCACGCCCTCGCACCATTGGGGTCGAACTCTACCCCAGGAATGCCAGGGACCGATTCGAATCTGGAGGGCTGGATGCTTTCAATCTCCCAGCCGCTCGAGAATGCAGACCGAAGTTCCTGCTCGCTTACTCGGTGTGGGCCATGACTGCCCGGCTCGGCGTCGGAAAAGCACAGCAGAAACACACGGGCTCCGGGGCCCAGGAGTTTCGTGAGCGCGGCCACGTAGGACTTCCGGCCAGCATCGTCGAAGACGTGAAACAGCCCACAGTCGGTCGCTGCGTCAAACGATTCCGGTAGTTCTCCCACTGCCATCGCGTCTAAGGCAAGGAACGTGACTGGCAGTCCACGGTCGGCGGCTTTTTGCTTTGCCGCCACCAGAGGCTTGGGCAAGTAGTCGACGCCGGTCACGGTGCACCCCTGTTCGGCAAGCCACAGGGCAAGGTCTCCCGTGCCACAGCCGATGTCGATGACCCGGCCGTGAATCCGGCTGCCGGCTTCGATGAACGCCGTCTGCGGGCGGCCGATGTCCCACGGCGCTTTCGGGGCGGCATACAAGCCTTCAAAGGTCTCTCGTCTCAGTGGGGCGCTCTCTTTCGTCATCGCTGTCCTCCATGCTGAAAATCGATCCGTTTACAAGCCGCAAAAAGGCAGACGACCTTGGACGCGAAGCAACGGCGGCGCCTATCGGGCGGTGTCCACGTTGAACCGCACCTCCACGAGGTCGTCGATTTTGCCCTTGCCATACGTCATGCCGAAGTCTTGGCGATTGATCGCCACGGCCCCGTTGAGCCTGATGACATCGCCGGCGGTAATCGTGGCAGGAAAACTCACGGGCTTGGTAACGCCGAGGAACGTCAAATTCCCGGTGATCCTGTACCCCCGCTCTGTTCGGTCGATCGACGTACTCGTGAATCGCGCTTTTGGGTGCTTCTTGGTATTGAAGAAATCCCCTCCCTTGAGGTGCCAGGTCAGCATGAAGTTGTCGGAGTAGAGGGACGCGCAGTCGATCTCGAGGTCGATGCGGGGCGCGGCACCTTCAGAGAGGACAACCTCTCCGGCGACCTTCTTGAAGCCACCATCGTGCTTGCCACCCGGCTTGGTGCCGGTGAATTCAATCTTGGTGTTGGCGTCAGTCAGGCGATACCGAACCTCACCGGCATCCGCCACACTCGCCAGCAATCCAACAGCACACGCGACCAGAATCATGGGAATACGCATTGAAACTTCCTTTTTTCAATCGCTTCGTCCGTGCCCGCTCACCGTGAGAGGGCTTTTCGTTTGGGGGTGGCAGCCGCCTCCTGAGCGGGCTGCCGCAGTTTCACGAGCAGGCGGTTCAATTCCTCGACCTCCGCCCGCGACAGGTGCTTCATCTGCTCGCGGTGGAGGCTAAGAATCGGCTCGTCGAGAGAAGCCAGCAGGTCTAAGCCGGCGGGCGTGATGTGGATGAGAACGAGCCGGCGATCCTGCTCGGTCCGTTCACGCCGCACGAATCCGCTTGCCTCCAAGCGGTCGACCAGCCGCGTGATGTCGGGCATCTGGGTCACCATCTGGGCGACGATGTGCTGCCCACACAGCCCAGTCTCCCGATGCCCACGCAGGATTCGCAGGACGTTGTATTGCGGGCCGGAAATCCCGCGATTTTCAAACAGCGCATTGCCACCGCGGGAAAGAAAGTCCGTCGTTCGCAGGAGATTGAGCATGGCCTCCTGCTCAGGGCACTCGAACGGCTTCTTCTTTCCCAGTTCTCGCTGCAACACGGACTTTTTCACGGCTCTTTTCCTATCGTTTCGATCCAACGGCGGAAGTGTATGTTGCCACGCTATTTGTTGCAACAGAGACTTTTCGTGACGTTTTCTTCCGCAAATCCCATCGCTGCGTCCGCCGGCCCCGGGCCGTGCAGGTCGAGAAGCCCCGCACCACCGTCTCCCCCACCCCGCAGTGCCGAGGCCCGCAATGCCAGAAGTCCAAGCCGCTCCCCGTGGAACCTTCGTTGAGTCGCTGATGAACCCCGAAGCCGTCTTCAAGGCGGTCGAACGCTTCGGCCTGCCGCTGGTGATGCTCGCCGCAATCCTGTGGTGGGCGAAGAACGACGTCGTGATGCCGCTTCTGAACGCGCATTTCGAGGTCGTCGAGCAGATCGTGCGCGGCCAGAGGGATCACTCGGAGAAGCTCGACACCATCGGAACCAAGCTCGATGAACTGATTAGGGTCACTAAGTGACGCCACGCCGCCTGACTGCCTGCCAGCAGGGCTACGCAGAAAAGGCCATGCCGCTGGTGCGTATGGTCATCGGCTCGTACCTCAAGCGGAACCCCGACTTGATGGACGTCGCCAACCGCTGCGACCTGTCCGGCACGGCGGAGCAGGCGGTGTGTCTGGCCGCGCTCACCTACAACCCGGACAAGGCGGGCGTGAGCGCCTACTTCTCGGTCGCCATCCACCGGGCGATCTCAAAGGAAATCCAGGCGCGGCGGAACCACGAGCGGCGAACGCGGGTGGCCTGGGAAATCGCCAAGCCGCACTTGAACCCGCACATCGAGCGGATGAAGCACCGGGCGGTGAAGGCGCTCCAAATGCTCTCGCCCTACGAGAAGCAGCTGCTCGAGGATCACTTGATCGAGGGCGTGACGCTTGAGCGACTCGGCCGGGAGCAGGATCTCGACCGGCGGACGATCCGCAAGCGGATCAACCGGGCGATCGATAGGCTGCGGGAGGCGGAGAAGGATCTGCCGTGAGGCCAAGGCCGAAAAACCACGTCTCACACAGACCCGCTTCTATTCCTCGCGGTGGACTTGTTGAACGTAAATCGTCTTCAGTTAAGGGTTTCGTCGCCCGTCGATGGAATCCCTGCCGACACATGCGTCGCCACGCCATCCGGTTCCAGTTGAAAAATCTGCACCACGGTCCCGCTGGTGAAAGCATGGACGATCGCGCCGGTCGCCGGCTCCACAACGACTGCCGCTTCCCGGACCTTTCGCCCGGTCAATCGCTGAATCTCCTTCCGCAGTTCGTCGCACGATACGGCAAATAGTGCGCGGTGGTACTGCTCAACCTTCGCGGCCCCAGACTCGGTGCGAGCCAGAATCTTCTCGGCTGGAGTCAACGCCTCGTGCAGGGTCAGCACGACCGTCTCCTCGCTAGCGACCACAATCACGGCCTTCGGCGTATGACCGGTGCGCTCCGCCTGCAGCGTCATTGCAATCTGGGCGAGTTCTTTGGAAAGAGCGGACGGCGACAATGGCTCACTCATGGGTTACGGCCTTTTGGGGATTCGTGCTACCGTGCGCGGAGGAACAATGTGCATCGATGACATCATACGCTGCCACGTCTTTATGCGGTGGCGAAACTTTTCATACCGAGGGACGGCTACCCTGCGAGCATCGAGCTTATGAACTCATTCGCCCGTTCGAACGCCTAAACTGGTCTGGGCTTGTTCCCGTGAGGCCACTGAACACTCGCGTGAAGTGGCTCTGTGAGGAAAACCCGAGGTCAAGAGCGATCTGTGAGAGTGGCCGTCTACTGCCCCGCAGCACTGCGAATGAAGCACCGACACGGCGCCGGTTAACAAAGCGTCCGAGGCTCTCGCCTACGGATTGCCGAAACTTTCTCGCGAAATGCCCGGGAGAGAGGCCCACAGCCTTGCCCATGCACTCGAGATTCTGCGGCACGCCCAGGTGCGCGTCGATGCTGGAGACGATCTGTCGCATCGAACGGGGCGTGAACACACTCGTGTCCTTGCGCCACTCCGGCCTCTGGCCGCCGACGAGCATGCACAGCTGAAGTATGATCCGACGCGCTGCGATTTCATCTCCGATGTCCTCCGATATGTGCCGGCCTTCCAAGCTCGAAGACAACCTCAGCAGGCCGGCGTGCACCAATGCGTCCCGAAAACTCGGGACTGCCTGGAAATCCTTGATCGGCCGCATGCCTTCGTCCTTGCAGACCCGCTGCATCTGCCACTCGGGAAGCATCACGTCATACGCTTCAAACCCGACTGCGGTCGTGATGGACATCGTGTGGCTTTGCAGGTCACAAGGGAAAAACCCGATCCCGCCAGCAGTCGCGTGAAACAAGGTTTCCACGCCACGGGTTTCCCATTGAATGGCTGCGTCGCCACTGGTCGTCAACAGCAAATGGTGCGTCACGTGGTTGCATTGATGAACGCCGAACACCCGCGGCGACACAATCGCTAGCCAGTGGGCCAGCCATGTGAAATGCGGGTAAGGCGAGCGTGAGTCACCGTGCATAGCGCAGCTCCCGCTCCATTGCCAGGACGGCAGCTCATGCAGTGTGACTGCCGCCCCGTTCGCGTCGAACCATGATCATAGACGGCCACGGCTTTAAGACCACCAATGGGATCGGACCGAACGCGCGCAGGGCGTGAAAGACGTAGACCCTGAGCCCGGGTACTTTCCCTTTATCGCCGAGCAGGATGCGCTGGCGACTACACCTGCAAGGAGGCAATCATGTCAGAGCAAGAACTTCGGGCCCCAGCAGTCGTCGCTATCGTGTTGCTTGCGGAAATCAAGGCCGCAACGCACTCTTTCGACAGCGGACAAGTCAACGTGTTCGATGCGTTGGACACGATCATTAGTGCAATCGAGTCGTACCGGTACGCCAAGTTCGTCCACCGTGACGCTGCCTAGCGGCGAGAGCATGGCCGGTGCGCCGCCCGCCACTCCTTCACCATCCGCTTTCCATCGGTCTGCTTCGGGAACCCCAGCTCCTTGGCGGCGATGGCCCACTCGACGGCCTTGTAGTTGTCCAGCCGCCGCTTGTTGGGGTCCTCCTCCTGCCGCATGAGCCAGAGCACGATCTGCTCGATGGCCATGCCCTGCTGCCGCAGTTCATGGATCATCTCGCAGAGTTCCCGCTCCTGCTCGTCGATCACGAACCGCCGGGTGGAACGCTTGTCTCCGGTGTCCCGTGCCCGGGTGCCGACGATCTTCCAACCCAACGGCGGGCGATGCCCCACGGGAAGCCCGTGCTTCCGGCGGTAGGCGATGATCTCGCTCGTCCGTTCGCTGGCGAAGGCCCGCTCGAGTTCCGCCACCGCCAGGAGGATGGTGACGAAGAACTTCCCCATCGGGGTGCCCGAGTCCACGAGCAGGTCGAGCGAATGGAACCGCACCTTCCGGTCGGCGAGGGACTGGATCACCTTCACCCCGTCGTAGACCGAACGGAACGGACGGTCGAGCCGGCTGACCACGACATGATCCCCGGGGCTGACCAGGGCGTAGAGCTGCCGCCCCTGCTCCCGCTCGGAGAACTCGACGGCTCCCTGCACCGCCTTGTCGTAGTAGAACCCGCCCCAGCGGATCCCCTTGGGCTTTAGGTTCTGCCGCCAGTACTCCTTCACCTTGGCCCGCTGTGCCGCCCGGGTGAACTCCTGCTTGGCCGTGGAGTGCCGGCCGTACCCGTAGCAGACCGGTCGAGTGGTGTCTGTACGCATCAGTTGAACCTCCAGCGGTCGTCCCGCAGGTTGAGTCCGTCCAACACTTCGTCGAGCCGCTTCCGCACCGTAACACCCGCCGGCCACTTGCACCCGGCGAACGCCTCGAACAAGACGTCCCGCTGCGACCAGTTCTCCTCGTGCATGAGCGTGTTGCACAGCACGAGAAGCAGACCGACGATCATCGGATCAGCGGCGCAGCGTTCGTAGGCGGGGTCGGTCCGCAGTTCGTCCCGGATCTCGTCGAGGCGTTCCGCCAGGAGCATCGCGCACCGGGCTGCCATATTTCTGCTGTCGTTGTTCATGCCTGTCCTTTCGTGTGGTATCTGCTGTCCGAACACTGGTTCCGCGCAC
>JBJTPO010000212.1:0-4999 GCA_046075145.1 Planctomycetota bacterium | reverse complement strand
GAATCGTCGCCTGGGGGGCTTCGTCGGGGGTCGTGATCGGCGGGCTGCCGCTCGGACTCTGGCTGCTGTTTGGGGCCATCGCGCTGTTCGCGATCCAGACCACGCTCCTGAACCCGAGCCTGCTGGGCACGATCCCCGACGAAGCCCCCCAGGCGACGATTCCGGCGGTGATCACCGCGATCACGATCTCGGCGAACTTGCCTGCGATCACGACCGCCCGCTTCGGGAAGCGATCGGCCAGCCAGCCGGCCAGCCAGGCGAACAGGATGAACGGCAGCACATAAAAAATGGTGCCGGCCGCGAGCACGGCCGCTTCGGTGGCACCGACGGCGACCGCGGCTCGCTTGCCCAGACCGATCACGAGCCACCGGGCGAGGTTGTCGGTGAGGACCGTCAGAATCCGCACCAGCAGCACGGCCGGAAATCCGCTCGGGGTCGCGCGGTTCACGGCCGGATCGGCGGGCGCTGGTGCGTTCAAGGTGTCGATTTGCCGGAAATCTCGGGCTTGGGGCCGCGATCGCCCCCCGGTGGCCCCCGTGTCACGGCCGCTTTCCCGGGGTCACGGGGCGCGTGGCAGACTTTACCGGCAGTTTGAACGGCGTGCCAAGCGTGCGTATCCTCCTATGCAACGGACGAGGGCTCGCCGTGATCGCCCCGGTTGCGACCCGCAGGCCGCCTCTGTCCGACCACCTTGAAAGGGACGCGATGACCATGTTCGTCACCCGCATGCTGCTCGCCGCCGGCGCCGCCTTGGTGCTGGCCGCCGCCACGCCCGCCCACGCGCAGGTCGTGTACTACTCGACGCTGCGGCCCGTGGTCGCCGCGCCGGTCGTGGCGGCGCCCGTCATGGCCGCCCCGGTCGTGGCCGCCCCCGCCTATGTCGCCAACTAAACCCCGGCGGGCAACTACGCGGCGGTTACCGCAGACTCGCCGCCGGTCTACGCCCAGCCTGCGGCGGTCGCGGTGACGGCCAACTACGCTCCGGCCGTCGCGCCGGTCGCGGTCACCTCGTTCTACGCGCCGACGGTCGTCAACTACGCGCCGGCGGCCACCGTGGCCTACTCGCCGGTCGTCGCGGCACCTGCGCCGGTCGTCGCGCCGGTCACCGCCTACTACGCTCCGACGGCGGTCGTCGCACCGCTCTACCGCCGCGGCCTGTTCGGTGGCTTGCGGCCGGTGCGGACGGCCTACTACATCCCGTACTGATTCCCGGCTCGGGCGGGTTTCGCGGCACTGGTAGCCGCTGCGTTTGTTGACCACCGGGGGTCGCGTCCTATAGTACGGACGTTTTCAGCGGCCCCCGCGTGTACCCGGGGCCGCGCCGGCGGCGGAACGCTGCGGATGACGCGGACGGTCAACATCATCGGAGCGGGACCAGGCGGGCTCGCCTGTGCCATGCTCCTGGCCAACGCTGGAGTGCGGGTGCGGGTGCTCGAGCGGCTGCCCGTGCCTGGGGGCCGGACGAGCACGATCTCCACGCCCGAGGGCTTCAAGTTCGACCTCGGCCCGACGTTCTTCCTCTACCCGAGAATGCTCGAGGAGATCTTCACCGTCTGCGGCCGCGACCTGCGGCACGAGGTGGAGATGGTCCGCCTCGACCCGCAATACCGGCTGATCTTCGGTGCCGGCGGCGAGTTGCAGGCCACGCCTGACATCGCCCGGATGGAGGCGGAGGTGACCAGGCTTTCGCCGGCCGACAACGGCGCCTTCACGCGGTTCATGGAATCGAACCGGGAGAAGTTCGCCCGCTTCGCCCCCTTCCTCGAGCAGCCGTTCCAATCGTGGCGGGATCTGGCCAATCCCGACCTCCTCAAGCTGATGCCGCTGCTCAAGCCCTGGCGGAGCCTCGACGCGGAACTCGGCACCTTCTTCAGCGACGAGCGGGTCCGGCTCGCATTCACGTTCCAGTCGAAGTAGCTGGGCATGTCGCCGTTCCGCTGCCCGAGCCTGTTCTCGATCCTCTCGTTCCTCGAGTACGAGCACGGCGTGTTCCACCCGATCGGCGGCTGCGGCGCCGTCTCGACGGCGATGGCCCGGATCGCCGAGGAGATGGGCGTCGAGATCCGCTACGAGGAGCCGGTCGAGTCGCTCGAGTTCGCGGGGCGGAAGATCACGGCGGTGAAGACCGCCCGCGGCCGAGACGAGGCCGACGCCACGGTCGTGAACGCCGACTTCGCCCGCAGCATGACCAGGCTCGTGCCTGACGCGCTCAGGCGGAGGTGGAGCGACCGCAAGATCGCCTCGCGGCGGTTCTCCTGCTCGACCTTCATGCTCTACCTCGGCATCGACGGGCGGTACGACGACGTCGCCCACCACAACATCTACCTCTCGGAGGACTACCGGGAGAACCTGGCCGACATCGAGCACCGGCACCGCCTCTCGGCCGATCCGTCGATGTACGTCCAAAACGCCTGCGTCACCGACCCCACGCTGGCTCCGGCGGGGACGAGCACGCTCTACCTGCTGATCCCCGTCACCCACCGCCACCCCAACGTCGACTGGCGGCGGGAGGGGCCGCGGTATCGAGAGGTGGCGCTCGACCAGATGGAGCGGATCGGGATCCGCGGCGTCCGCGAGCGGATCCGCTACGAAAAGATGCTCACGCCCGACGATTGGCAGGACGGCTACGAGATCTACCGCGGCGCCACGTTCAACCTGTCGCATGATCTCGGCCAAATGCTCCACCTGCGGCCCCACAACCGGTTCGAGGACGTGGAGCGGATGTATCTCGTGGGGGGCGGCACGCATCCCGGCAGCGGCCTGCCGGTGATCTACTCGTCGGCCCGGATCACCACGGATCTCCTCCTCGACGACTTGGGCGTGGCCAGGCCGATGCGACCGGTGCCGCGGGCCAAGGGGGCGACCACCGGCCGGAAAGCGGCGGCGGCCGTCTGAAGCAGCGGTCGCGACACACCGCCACACGACATTCACACGAGGGAGCGACGGCATGATGCGGCGGACTGACGACGGCGAGCGGGTCGTGGTGGTGGGCGGCGGTCTGGGCGGCCTCGCGGCGGCCTGCACCCTCGCGGCCCGCGGCTACGCGGTCACGCTCTGCGACAAGAATGCCTGGGTGGGCGGCAAGGCGGCGGTGCTCCAGGAAGGTGGCTATCGGTTCGACATGGGGCCCACCATCCTGACGATCCCGCGCGTGCTACGGCGGATCTGGGCCGAGGCGGGGCGGGAACTGGAGACGTCGCTCGACCTCGTGCCGCTCGACCCGCAGTGGCGGAGTTTCTTCACCGACGGCACCACGCTCGACCTCAAGGCCGACGTGGCCGCGATGCGGGCCACGCTCGACGAGTTCGCCCCCGGCAGCGGCTCGGGCGCGGGCTACGGACGGTTCATGGACCTGGCCAAGCGGCTCCACCGGATCTCCGACGAGTTCTTCTTCTGGCGAAGCGTCGGCGGCATGCGGGACATGTTCGAGCCGCGGCAGAGTTTCTCGGTGGGCTTCCTGAAGGACATCCTGGGGATGCGGATGGGGCGGAGCGTGGCGGGCACGGTGCGGTCATTCGTGCCCGACGAGCGGGCCGCCCAGATGCTCGACCACTTCACCCAGTATGTGGGCAGTTCGCCCGAGTCTTCGCCGGCGGTGCTCTGCGGGATCGCCCACATGCAGTCGCACGACGGCGTCTGGTATCCCCGCGGGGGCACCGGAGCGGTGCCGCGGGCCCTGGCGAGCCTGGCCGTGGATCTCGGCGTCGAAATCCGCACCAACACGCCCGTCAGGCAGATCCTCGTCGAAGGCGGCCGAGTGCGCGGCGTCGAGACGGCCGACGGCGAGACGATCACTGCCGCGGCCGTGGTCAGCAACTCCGACACGGTCCGCACCCACCGCGAACTCGTCGATGGCGACGCCCGCCGGCGGTTCCTCGGGCGCCGCGGCTACGAGCCGGCCTGCTCCGGCGTGGTGCTCTATCTCGGCCTCGACAAGCGGTACGAGCAGCTGATCCACCACAACTTCGTGTTCTCGGAGGATCCGCACGAGGAGTTCGACGCGATCTATCGGCGAGGCGAACCGGCTCCCGATCCCACCTGCTACGTCTGTGCCCCGGCCGTGACCGAGCCGGAGGTGGCCCCGCCCGGTGGCGAGTCGCTCTATGTGCTCGTCCACACGCCCTACCTGAGGCCGCACCACGACTGGTCGAAGATGCTGCCGGCCTATCGTGACCGGATCATCCGCAAGCTCGTCGAGACCGCCGGCATGAAGGACCTCGAGCGGCACATCGTCGTGGAGCGAGCGCTCACCCCGCAGGACATCAACGACCGCTACCACGTGCTCGACGGGGCGATCTACGGCCTGGCCAGCCACGGCAAGTTTCTTGGGGCTTTCAAGCCGGCAAACCGCTCGCCCGATGTCGAGGGACTGTATCTGGCGGGCGGCTCGGCCCACCCCGGCCCGGGCATGCCGATGGCACTGATGTCTGGTTGGATCGCCGCCGACTGCGTGGACACCGACAAGCTCGTGCCCCGGGCCCGCTCCGCCGCCGCCGTGGCGGTGTGAGCCATGGCACGCGGTGACGCGCGACACGAGCACGACCTGCCGCCGTTCTCCCACCGGCTCAACGGCTGGTTCATGTGGTACGTCCGCCGTTACCTGCGGCGGCACTTTCATGCGGTGCGGTTGCTCGCCGGCGAAGATGGCGGCCCGGGGTTTCCTGACCTCGAGGGCGAGTCGGTGCTCGTGGCCACGAACCATCCGGGCTGGTGGGATCCGCTCGTGTTCCTGCTCGCCGGATCAATGCTCTATCCGGGGCGGATGAGCTACGGACCGATCGACGCTGCGGCGCTGGGCAAATACAAGTTTCTGGAGCGGATCGGTTTCGTCGGCATCGAGCCGGGCACCTGGCGCGGTTCCGCACGGTTTCTGCGGATGGCCCGGGCGGCGCTCGAACGGAATGACGTGATCTTCTGGATCACGGCCCAGGGCGAGTTCACTGATCCACGGAAGCGGCCGGTCGTGATCCGACCCGGCGTGGGGCATGCGGTGGCCGCG
>JBJTPO010000211.1:0-4732 GCA_046075145.1 Planctomycetota bacterium | reverse complement strand
GGTTCAGCCGAGGGACGGCGGGCCCCGCGATTGGCGGGTGCTCACGCTCGTCGGGCCGCAGGTGTTCGAGAGCCTCGTCGCGGGCAATCAGGAGTACAAGCGGTGGGACGGCACCTGCGAAATTTGGCTATCGGCGGATCCACAGCAAGAGTTGATCACGGTGCTGGCGTGGCGGCTGCCCGAGAAGGTGGCCGGTTCGCTGCCTGTGCCGCTCTCACAACTGGCGGAAGTGGTGGCCCGCACGGTCGCGATCGGGCCGGCCCCGGCCGCGCCCGCCGACGGGGAGGGGGCTGCCGCCGCTCAGCCCGAGGCCGCGCCGTCAGGTTTCTGACCGCGGCGGTCGGAATCGCCGCGTCGCATCAGCGCCACATCGGCTGTGCCGACCAGGCCGCGAGGGGGCCGAGCACGAGCAGCGGCAGCCAGGCGCCCAGCGACGGGCTCAGCAGGTCGCCCGCGGCGAACGCGTGGCAGCCGAGCACGACCAGAAAGAAGACCACGGTCATCGCCACGCAGCCGCCGACGGCAGCGAAGATGCCCCGGCGGATCGGGCCCAGCACCAGCGGCATTCCCAGCAGCAGTAGGGCCAGATCAAGCGCCGGCGCGGTGAAGCGGGAGTGCACCCGGAGCGGGATGTCGGCGGCCACGCCCAGACTTGGGTTGGCGATGGCCCGCACCAGGTCCAGAGTCGAGGAGTATTGGCTCCAGTTCGTGGAGCCGATCATCTGCTCGAAGGTGACGTCGCTGACCACGAAGCACTGGCCCGGCTCCAGCCAGTCGGCCGCCTGCCGCGTGAGCACGACCGTCTGGCCGCCGCAGGTCAGGGGCGGCAGCCGGTCGATGTCGGCCGGCTCCTGCACCTTCACGAGCGCGTAGCCGGCCGGGCGGCCCGCTTCGGCCTTTCGCCAGGTGGCCCGGGCGGCGGTGATCTGCGGCCCGTAGTCGCCCAGCTGCGGCGGCATGAGCAGGCTGGGCGAATCGATGCTGCCCGTGGCGGCCCGGGCGCCCTTGCCGCGAAACAGGATGTCGGTGCGGTGGTCATACCGGGACTCGAAGGGCTGCAGCGCCGTGCCGTCGAGATTCTGGGCGTTGCGGGCGAAGGATGTCCTGATCTGCGGCAGCACGAACTCCCGATTGGCCGCGGCCAGCAGACTGATGGCGGCGGCGAACACGATCACCGGCCGGGCGATCCGCCAGCGGGTCACGCCGGCCGCCAGCAGCGCCGTGAGCTCGTTGTGGCGTTCCAGCCAGGAGAGGGCGAACATCCCGCTGGCCAGCGTGATCACGGGGCTGGTGGCGTCGAAGAACCAGACGAGGCGACAGCCATAGTAGGCGGCCAGGAGGCGTGCCAGGCTGCCGCTCTCGGCGGCGTGCGTGATGAACTCCTCCATGTTCGTGAAGGCGTCGAACACGAAGTACAGTCCGGCAAGGCTGACGAACACCACCATGAAAGCGTGGAGTTGAGCGCGGCCGATGTAGCGGTCGATGAGCATGGCTGCTTGACGCGGTCGGGGCCACCGGGGAAGGTGGACAGCGGCGGAGGCCGCCCCGCAGGCGCGGGGACGGTACCGGGTCGGCCGGCCGAGCGTCAATCCGGGCCGGCCACCGGGAAAGAGGGCGATTCGTGAAGGCGTGGCTCTCATTCCTGGGGCGGGCCGCCGGCCGGCTGGCAGGACAGGGACTCGATCTGGTCTGCCCCCCTCGGTGCGTGTTCTGCCGGGCCGATGTGTCGGAACCGGGGAACGGGCCGGCCGTCGTCTGCGACGACTGTGCGCGCCGCCTGGGGAGCGACGGGCCACGCTGCCCGGCGTGCGGGGCCCCGGGCTCGTCGGCTGGCGACTGTCGTCACTGCCGCGGCCGGTGCCGTGACTGGGACGGCATCGTGGTGCTCGCAGCCTATGCCGATGACGTGCGGTCGGCCGTGCTGGCGGCCAAGCGGCCCGGAGGCGAGATTCTGGCAGCCGGGCTGGCGACGCTGCTGGCCGGCAAGCACGCGACCCGGATCGCCGCCTGGCGCATCGACCTGATCGTGCCGGTGCCGATGCACTGGACGCGGCGGATGCTCCGCGGCGCGAGCGCGGCCGACGGGCTGGCCCGGGGCGTGTCAGCCGCCCTCGGTGTGCCCCGGCGGGCGGCGCTCGAGCGCACGCGGGCCACCCGGATGCAGAACGAGCTCGAGCCGGCGGCCCGACGGGCCAACGTCCTCGCCGCCTTCCGGGCGACGGCGGCCGTGGCCGGGCGCCGGGTGCTGGTGGTCGACGATGTGACGACGACCGGGGGCACTCTGGCGGCCTGCCGGCAGGCGTTGGTCGCGGCCGGTGCCGCCGCCGTCTACGCTGCTGCGGTGGCCAGGGCCGACGCCGCGGAGCCGCCGGCAAGTTGACGGACCGCGCGGATTCGGGCGGTCGAACGCCGTCCCAATCGGTGACAGGAGTGAGCAGGCTGCCATGCAGGCACCATTGAGAATCGGCACCCGGGGCAGCGGCCTCGCGCTTGCCCAGACGGGCTGGGTGGCGGAGCGGCTGCGGGCCCTGGGCCACGAGGTCACGATCCAGACGATCAGCACCCGGGGCGACGAACGCGGCGACGTGCCGCTCACCACGCTCGGGGGTGACGGCGTGTTCGTGCGGGAACTCGAGAAGGCGCTCCACGATGGGCGGATTGACCTCGCGGTTCACAGCCTCAAGGACCTACCCACGGCGCCGAGCCCGGGCCTCGAGATCGGCTGCGTGCCGGAGCGGGCCTGTCCATTCGACGCCGTCGTGGGCCGGGAAGGGGAATCGCTCAGCACCCTGCCGGCGGGCGCGATCGTGGGCACCTCGAGCATCCGGCGGGTGGTGCAGGTACGGGCGATTCGACCCGATCTCGACGTGCGGCCGATCCGCGGCAACGTGGACACGCGGCTCCGCAAGTTCGATGCGGGCGAGTATCGCTGCTTGGTGCTCGCCGCAGCGGGCCTCGAGCGACTCGGCCTTGGCCATCGGATCACGGGGCTGCTCTCACCGCCCGAGTTTTGGCCGGCCGTGGGGCAGGGCGCGCTCGCCCTCCAGATCCGGGCCGGCGCCGACGCGGTGAGGGCCGCGGTCGCGCCTCTCGAGCACGCCGCAAGTCGGGCGGCGGTCGAGGCCGAGCGAGCCTGCCTGGCCAAGTTGTCGGCGGGCTGCCTGGCGCCCGTCGGAGCCTGCGGCCGCGTCGATGACGAGGGCCGTCTCATGCTCGCCGCGAGGGTGCTCGAGGAGTTGGATGGGCAAGTCCGGCACGTCACCGCCGACGCCCATGTGGACGAGGTGTACCAGCGCGACGCGAGCCACAATCGCGGCGTCCGTGGCGGGGAAAATCTCGCCGCGGCACTCGGTCGGCGGGTGGCGGAATCGCTGCTTGCGGCTGGGGCCGGGCCGATGCTCCAGCGGATGCGACAGCCGTTCGCCTGAGTGTCCTGTGAGTCGCTTGGAGTGTGCGGCGCCTTGAGGGAAGGAGTTGCTCACCCCACCTCCGTGCGAGAGAATCATCGCAGCGGTGGCCCCCCTTGTCCTTTTTGTCAAAGTATTTGACAATGAGTTCGGCAAGGTTGGTGAAGGCTCGTTTGGGGCTTCCAAACGCCGGCACAGCAAGGTGCGATGTCGAGGCTCGAGTCCCGTAACTTCACACCCCGTTTTCAAGATGGCGGCAGATCGCCGCGGAAAGTCAGGAGTTCAATGCCCATCAAAGTGGTCATCGCGGACGATCACGAGGTCGTTCGCCGCGGTCTGGTCAGCCTGTTGGCCGGTTCGGAGGTCAAGATCGTGGGCGAGGCCACCAGCGGCGACGAGGCGGTGAAGGTCACGAAGAAGCTGAAGCCGGACGTCGTCCTGCTGGACATCCGGATGCAGGGCAAGGATGGCCTGGCGGCTCTGGAGAAGATACGGGCCGAGATGCCGAACGTCCGTTGCGTGATGCTCTCGACCTTCGACAACCCCACCTACGTTGCCCGCGCCGTGGCCGCCGGTGCCCACGACTACATGCTCAAGGGCTGCACCCGGTCGGAGTTGATCAACTCGATCACGGGTGCCGCCTCGGGGCAGCTGCCGATGCGGGCCGGCGAACTGCGCCGCGTGGCGACCACGATGGCCAACCGACTTGCCACCCCCGATCCCGACATCCCGCTGACCCAGCGGGAGACGCAGGTGCTCCGCCACATGGCCCTGGGCCTCTCCAACAAGGAGATCGCCCAGTCGCTGACGATCAGCGTCGAGACGGTGAAGGAGCACGTCCAGAACATCCTGCGGAAGATCGCCGTCAGCGACCGCACGCAGGCCGCCGTCTGGGCCGTGCGGCGCGGGCTGGTCTGACTTCACGGCTTCGCGGCCATCCCTGGCCCGCGAAGCCTTGGCTCGGCGGAGGGGCAGCCGAGGTGCCCCTCGCCTCGCTGGCTGCTCGCACCTCCGGGCTCTTAGGGCCGCCGCAGAGCGGCGGCTGGAGCCGTGCTTCGCACGGCGACATCAAGCCGGAGCCGACGCCGGGACGGCGGCGACGGCGCGAAAGCAGGCCGGCCGCGCTCGTGCGCGGTATGGCGCCCGACGTGGGTGCAGACGAATCTGGCCGCCAAGTGGCGGCGGGCAGCTTGCCCGCCGAATGGGGTTTGGGTGGTGAGCGGATTCCGCGGACCAGAGGCCCGCGGCTCCTGCCGGCAGTTGACTGCGAGGGGCTGCCCTTGCCCTCCAGGCCTCCGCTCACTGCGTGTCCGCTCGCTGGAGGG
>JBJTPO010000210.1:0-2240 GCA_046075145.1 Planctomycetota bacterium | reverse complement strand
GCCGCGGCGAGCCGCCGTTCGACCTCGTGGTGGTGGACCCGCCCACCTTCTCCCGGTCGGCGAAGAGCGAGACCCCGTGGGACGTCGAACGGGACCATGCCGAGTTGCTCGGTCTGGTGGCCGACAACCTCGCCCCGGGTGGCGTGGCCTACTTCTCGACCAACTTCCGCCGCTTTCACCTGGCGACGGACGCGCTCGCAGCCCGCTACACGATCCGCGAGATCACGGCCCAGACGCTGCCGGAGGATTTCCGCGACGCCCGGCCGCACCGGGCCTGGCGACTGGTGCGCCGCTGACGGTGTCGACACCGGGGCGAGTCGGCTGGCTTCGGCGCTGCTCGTCGAGCGCGTGTGTGGCGCGGGCAACCAGGCCCGGGTCGTCGCTCTCGCTGATCACTCGGGTCAGAACCGAGACCGCCCGGCAGTCCCAGGCTTGCAGGCCGAGTTGGTGAACAGCCACCCGGCGGACGCGGGCGCTCGAATCGGTATCGACCCGCTCGATCAGCAGATCCACGACATCGAGCGCGAGCGGCCGGACCTTGCAGCGCTGGCAGCCGACGGCGTGGACGGCATGCCGGCGAACGAGCGGCGACGGGTCGCGCAGGGCTGCGAGCAGGGGTTCACAGCAGCGCTCATCCGCGAGGTGATCCATGAGTTCCACGCAGGCTGCCCGCACCCGGGGGCTCTGGTGCCCCGCCCCGGCGACGATCGTCGCAACCGCTCGCTCGCCTTGGTCGAACAACTGCCGGCCCGCCCGTTCGCGAACCGTCCAGGCGTCCGAGCCAAGGTCGCGGAACCTGTCGTCCGGTCGCCTTCGGCGGGAGACGATACCTGATGCGACCCGTGAGCGAAGGCGACGCGGAAGCTTCGACAGTTGCGACTCCAACTCCGGCTCACCGGGAGCGCCCGAGGCTTCCAGGGCCTTCAATGCGTACAGCAGCGACCCCATACTGTGGTCGGCAGCGTGTGCGGTGGCAACCGCGTGGCCGGCGGCCCTGGCAGCGGCGATCGCCGCCCGATCTACGGCCCCCCGCGCGGCCGCGTGAGCGGCTGCGGAAGCCTTCATCGCAACTCCCGTTCGGACTTCGCCATCGGCCCAGGCGCGGGCTGTGGCAATCGCCTGCCCAGGTCGTGGGTCGCTGGAGTGACGGGCGAAAAGCGGCAGCACTCGCTCCGCGCAGTCGGCGGCCCAACGAGCCAGGGCAGCGTGGTCGGCGGGTTTGAGAGGGCCGCCTCGGTGAACGGCTATGAAGCGTCGATCTCTCGCCATGGGCTGTGCTGGTGGTCCGTCAGGCTGCTTTCGCCGCAGGCGACACGAAGGTAGAACTCTTCCCTGATTGAGGGTAGCGTCACGGCTCCCAGCCAGGCAACTCCGCCGCCTGCCGAATCCAATCGGCCAGGAGTTCTTCGTCAAGTTCAGTAGATTCGTAGATGTCGAGGTATCGCACGTCTTTTTGCTTGGAGGCTCCCGGAGGCATCGGTTTCAACGCAGCCCCCCGGAAGAAAGCGACCTTCACGTAGCGAGTGAGGCAGTGGTAGCCGAGAAAGTAACCCCGTCCTTTGACGCCATAGAGCGGCGAGTTCCACTTCACTGCCCTGCAGACGCCGGGAACGGTCTTGCCGATGAGACGGTCGAGACGTCGCCCTACGTCGCTCTTCCAGCCCGGCATCGCGTTGATGTAGGCCCGCACCGGTGCCGCGCCCTCCGCCTTGGTTATTTGGGGGTTGCCGCCCGACAGCAAAACGACCTTGGCTAGTTTTTTGGCCATGCGGATTCCTTCACAGACCGGTAGAGATCAATGGCTCGCGGCCCACAGGTTAGCCATCACCCACGACGATGCCCGCGAGTCCTTTGCAGCGCGTGGTTCTGGACTCAACCCGCTACAGCCCAAGCCATTTACGAACAACCACCGAAACTGCATCCATTTGGTCGGGCGTTAGCGCGCTAAGACGGCGCACAAGTTTGGCGTGTGGAATCGAGATAAGGTTCTGCGCGTCAAAGACGCCCGGCTTCAGAAATCGGGTCGGAACAGCGACTTCGAAACCGGATCCCCTCGCGCTTGTTGTGTGAGCGACAACAGTCGCGAGCACACGATCATTGGGGCCAGCAGCCGGAACGCTGAAAATCAAGCATGGCCGAATCTTTGCGACCATGCCGAGGTCGACGAGCCAGACTTCACCGCGGAGAGGATTGGCCATCGCCAGCCTCTCGCGCGTCTAGGTCGAGGAACAACTCCTCAG
>JBJTPO010000209.1:0-3728 GCA_046075145.1 Planctomycetota bacterium | reverse complement strand
CCTGCTCGCCCGCGCCCGCTTGCCCGGCAAGGAGAAGGAGCGGGACGGCCGGCTCGCGACGGCCGAGACCGCCATCGCCATGACCCGCAAGCTCTATCCGGATCTTGGTGGCGACGCCTTCGCCAAGCGCTACGAGCGGGTGCTCAAGGACGTGCAGAAGGAGCAGGGCAAGAAGCCCGATGGCTTCCAGGCGCTCGACGCCCAGGCCCAACCCGCCGTGCCCGCGGTCCAGGACACGACCGGAGCCACGCCATGAACCAGCCTCCCGCCCCAGCCTCGAGCCACGCCATGCTTGGATCTTTTTCCGGACCGCCGCTCGCCGTCCTCGTGCTCTCCCTGCTGGCCGCCACCGGCCGAGCCGCCGACACGGTGATCCTCGCCGACGGCAGCCAGGTGCGGGGAGCGATCGTCAGCCTCGCCCCCGACGCGGTCGAAATCGAGGACCGTTCGGGCATCGAGAAGCTCGGAATCACGGAGATCCGCGCGGTGATGCTCGACGGGGAACCCGAGAGCCTGGCCAGCGCCCGCGCCCTCCTGCTGCGGCGAGATCCGCAGGGGGCGATTGACGAGTTGGCCAAACTCGAGCCGGCTGACGTCAAGGATGCCGATCCGCGGATTCGCGAGGAGTATGAGTTTCTCAAGGCCGCCACCGCCGCGGGGGCCGCCAAGGCCGCCGACGGCGCGACCGCCGCCGAGGCACTGACCGCGTTCCTGACCCGTAACGCCCGCAGCCACCACTTCTTCGCGGGGCAGGAGATCCTTGGCGACTTGTATGCGAGGATGGGCAAGTACGCCGAGGCCGCCGAGGCCTACGGGGCGCTCGATCGCGGCCCCGCGGCCCTGCGGATCCGCGCCGCCGCCAGCAAGGCCCGGCTGCTGCTGGAACTGGAGAAGCCGGCGGACGCGATCACGGAGTTTGAGGCGGCCGCGCAGATCCCGACCGAACCCGGTGACTCGGCGAGTGCCGCCCAAAAGGGCGAGGCCCGGCTGGGAATGGCCCGCTGCCTGGCCCGCACCGGCAGGGCCGCAGAAGGCGTGACGGTGGCCCGCGCCGCGATCCGTGAGGCCGACCCCGGCGACCGCGACCTGCTCGCGGCCGCGTTTGCGGCGCTCGGTGAGTGTCAGCGCGCTGTCGGTGGAAAGGACGAGGACGCATTGATTTCCTTCCTCACGGTCGATCTGGTGTACAACACGGTGCCCGAGCGCCACGCCGAAGCCCTCTCCAACCTGGTGGAGTTGTGGGAGGCCACCAAGCAGCCGGAACGCGCCCGCGAGGCGCGGCAGGCGTTGGTGGCCGCCTATCCCGATAGCCGTTGGGCCAAAAAGCTGGGGGGTGGCGGCAATCCGCCGTGAAGCAGTTCCCCACGCCTGCCAGGGGGCTTCCGCAGGCACCGGCTGCGAGGGTACGCTTCTCCCTCTCGAGGGTTTTCACCGGTTGAGCACCGATTTCATTCCGAGGAGACGATTCATGCATGCGGCCGCAGGCGAGGGGTTCATGAGCGAGGTCCGGGCACACTGGCGACGGACGGCCACCGTGACGTCCCGGGTGGTGCTCGCATCCTGCCTGTTCGGAGCGTCGACCCTCACGGCCGTCTCGCTGAGCCCGAGCGTGGCCGTAGCCCAGGACGAGGCCATCGAAGAGGAGGCAGCGGCGCCCGCCAGCGGCAAAAACGCCCTCGTGTATATCGCCGAGTCGTGCGGCTGGATCTTCGGCCCCGTCTTCCTGCTTTTGTCCTTCATCTTCGTCGCCCAACTCGTGATGTGCTTCATGCAGATCCGCAAGACGGTTCTGCTGCCGCCCACGCTTTCGGAGCAGTTTGAGCAGCACCTCGAGGCCAAGGAATATCAGCCCGCCTACGAGTTGGCGAAGAACGACGATTCCTATCTCGGCCACGTGCTCGCAGCCGGGATGGGCAAGTTGCAATCAGGCTACCCCGCCGCCGTCGAGGCCATGGAAAATGCGCAGGGGGAAGAGCAGATGAAGCTCGAGCACAAGATCAGCTACATCGCTCTGGTTGGAGCGCTGGCCCCGATGCTCGGCCTGCTCGGCACCGTGCAGGGCATGGTGAGCAGCTTCAAGACGATCTCCGACAATCCGGGCGTCGCCCCGAAGCCCGACCAGTTGGCGACGGGTATCGCCACCGCACTCGTGACGACACTGATCGGACTCTGGATCGCCATCCCGGCCATCATGTTTTTCCAGTTGCTCAAGAACTGGCTCGAGGAAATCAACACGTCCGCGGCCGACGAGTCAACGCGGTTGATGTCACGGTTTCAGGGCATGGGCAAGAAGTGAACCCTGGGGTGAGGGCCCGGCCATGGCTGCGAAGCGAAAACCTGTGGGGGCGGTCGACATCGACATGACGCCCATGATCGACGTCACGTTCCAGCTGATCACGTTCTTCATGTTCACCCTCAATTTTTCCGAGGCCGTGCAGGATCAACGTGTCCAACTGCCAACGAGCCAGGTGGCGAAGCCGGTGGAGAACTCCGACATCGAACCACTGACGCTGCAACTCATGGACGACGGCCGGGTGATCTACAACGGCGAACCGGTGGACCTGCTCTCGCTGGGCGACTACCTGGAGAACGAGAAGGCCGTCATGCTGGCAGCCAGCAAGGAACCCTCCGCGGCGACGGTTGTGGTCCGCGCCGACGGGCGGTCAAAGACGGGCGACGTGCAGCAGATTATTCGCAACTGCCAGGAGAAGGGCTTCGACAAGTTCGTCCTCCGAGCCGAGTACCGAGGACAGTGAGGGATTTTCGATGGCAAAGCGGGAAAGCCAACTCGCCAGCAAGATCCCGATCGACATGACGCCCATGATCGACGTCGTGTTTCAGTTGCTCACGTTCTTCATGCTGACGCTGAAGACGGTGGTCGTAGAGGGCGACTTCAACATTCGGATGCCCCTGGGCGCCAGCGCGGGGGCAGCCGAGGAAAACCCAATCCCGCCGATCATCTTGAAGATGACCGCGACCCCCGAAGGTCGCCTGTCCGGCGTCCAGATCGGCGGCAAGTCGATCGTCGGCCAGGATCTGCTCGGCCAGTTGGGATCTGCCGACGCCACACTCGACGCCGCCGTTGCCAGCACGTCGTCTGAACGCGCGAAGCAGATCACGGCCGCCAAGCGAGGCAAGGAGACCGCCGCTGCTGCGTTGGTACAGGTCATCCAGGCCCAGATTCTCGATGCGTTCGGCAATGACCTGTCACGGGCCGAACTGACGGAACTGGAACTCGACTGCGACCCCGCGCTGAAGTACGACTACGTGGTCAGCGCGATCAACGCGGCCTCCGGGGTCGTCCAGGGTGACCAAGTCGTACCCCTGATCCAGAAGATCAAGTTCTCCCCGCCGCGGAAGCAGAAGTAGCATCGTCCGCACGCGCAGGCTCGGGGTTGGCCATGCCATCGAGCTTGCCACGTGTGGGCTCGGGGTTGGCCAGGCCACCTAGCCGGACGCTCGCTCCGGCCTTCCTGGCCTCCACTCGCTCGATGCTAGCTCGCTTCGGCATCCTGCCTGCGCTCGCTATCAACGCCGCTCGATTGGCATGGCCAACCCCTCGCGGCCCATTGGTTGGGTGAGCGGAAGACGGATCGGGTGGATTCGTCTGAACGCACGCCGCGCGCCATGAAGCGCACGAACACGTCCGCCCGGAGGTGCGGCCTGCGGCCGGGGCCGGAGGCCCGCGGGCCGCGAAGGCTGCAGGGGGCAGGGATGCCCCTGCAGCC
>JBJTPO010000208.1:0-2583 GCA_046075145.1 Planctomycetota bacterium | reverse complement strand
GAACCGGGCTCCGGCTACGCGATCGTGATCTCGGCCGCCACGATCGCCGACCCAGCGTGGAAGGACGTGGTGGCGGCCCTCGAGGCCAAGCACGCGGCCCGTGGCCCGTTCGTGGTGACGTGGCAGACGTCACCCACCGAGGCCGTCGAGCCGCTGGCCGCGCGGTTCCCGCGCCACACGTGCTTCGTGGCCCGGCCCGAGGAAGCCACGCGCGAGTTCGTTGCCGAGGTGCACCAGCTCACCCGCCGGCTCGATGACGACCCCTACACCGACACGCTCTGGGGCATCCTCACCGGCTTCGACGCGGCCAACGCCCTGGCGATCGCCAAGACCGCCGATCCCCTGGAGGTGAGGCGAGTCACGTCGGGTACCGAACTGGCCATGGACCGCGTCGTGGAGGGGGAGTGGTATTGCGAACTCAAGCGGAATCGCATGGTCCGCAAGCAGGCGGGCGGCGAGGCCGAGGAAGTTCACGGCCCTGGTGACACCACAGCTGCCCTGGCGGCCCGGCTCTCCGACGGCCTCACCGATCTCTTCGTGACCAGCGGCCACGCCACTGAACGCGGCTGGCAAATTGGCTACTCCTACGCCAATGGACTGTTCCGCTCCGGTGCGGGCAAGCTCTGGGGCGTCGACACCGCCGGCTTGAAGATCCCGATTGCGTCCGACAACCCCAAGATCTGGCTGCCGGTAGGCAACTGTCTGGCCGGCAACATCGACGGCCCCGACGCCCTTGCGCTCGCGTTCCTGAACTCGGCTGGCGTCCGCCAGTTGGCCGGCTACACCGTGCCCACCTGGTTTGGCTACGCCGGCTGGGGTTTGCTCGACTACTTCGTCGAGCAGCCGGCGCGATACACGCTCTGCGAGGCGTTTCACGCCAACGGCCATGCGCTCGTGCACCGGCTTGAATCCGGCATGGCCCCGGGCGACGAGCGAGGCCTCACCTTCGACCGCGACGTGGTCGCCTTCTACGGCGACCCGGCCTGGGAGGCCCGGATGGCGCCGGGCAGGCTGCAGTTCGACCAGACGCTCGCCGAGCAGGACGGCATGTACACGCTCACGATCACACCCCGCGCCGGGCCTGAGTCGTTCAAACCGGTGAACACCAACGGTTCCCAGCGGGGTGGCCGGCCGGTCGTGGCGTTTCTCCCCCAACGGCTGGCCGATCTCGAACTCGTCTCGGGCAGCGAGTGGCGGCCGGTGCTCACCGATACGTTCGTGCTCGTGCCCCTGCCCCCGGCCGGGCAGGCCGAGCCGGTGACGGTCACATTCCGCCGTCGCGGCATTCCAGCGCCATGAAATCCTTCCGCGCACGCCACCCGCTCATCCAGCACGGCGGGGTCATCTTTCTCGGGCAGATTCTGCTCGTCCTGCTCGTGCCGCTCGTCGATCGGGGCGACGTGCATCCGCCGGTCGAGATGTTCGCCGGCACGATCGCGGTGTCGGCCGTCACCGTGCTCCTTCTGGGCCGCAAACAATTCGCCATCGGGCTCGCGGTGATCAGCGGTCTGGCGGTGATCGGCCTGCTCCTGTTCGGGGAAACGATCGAGATCCGGCTGCCGGCCACGATCCTGATCATGGTGGCCTACATCTGGGCCTCCTGGCTCTCGGTGCGGCATGCCTTCTCGGCCGACGTCAAAGCCTCCCAACGGATTCTCTGCGGGGCTGCGGCCTTCGTGATGCTCGGCTTCATGTTCTCGGTGTTGCACGCGTTCCTGGGCCTGGCCTCGCCCGACACCTACGTGCTCACGACGGCGATCGCAGGAGCCCGCCAGCCCCACTGGATCGACTTCGTCTGGCTCAGCTTCTCGACGCTCACCACCGCCGGCTACGGCGACCTCGCCCCGGTGGGCCGCTGGGCCAACGCCCTGTGCACCCTCGAGGCCCTGTGCGGGATTCTGTTCCCCGCCACCCTGATCGCCCGGATCGCATCGCTCCCCGCGACACCGTCGGTCACAGCCCCACCTTCTTCCAGCCCGCCCTGACGGCCCTGCGAGCGGCGGCTCCAAACCGGTCCCCGGCCACCTGGGCCGTGATCCTGGCCAGATCCTCGAACCGGCTCGTTCGTGAGAGCTGCAGCATCGCGTCGTACCAAATCGCCCCGGCCGTCTCCCAGGCCTTGCCACCGAGGCTCTTCGCGGTGAGCACGAAAGCCCGATTGGGGATGCCCGAGTTGATGTGCACGCCGCCGGAGTCGGCCGGGCCGGTGTAGATGGCCTTCATGTGCGCGGGCTGCGGATCGCTGCCGAGGACGGGATCATCGCGGTAGGCCGTGCCGGGATGCTCCATGTCCCGGATGCCGCGGCGCGTCTCGGTCGGCACCAGCACGTCGGTGCCCACCAGCCACGAGGCCGTCTCCGCCGGCTCCTTCCGTCGCCACTGCCGCACCAGCACGCCGAACACATCCGCGAAGTGCTCGTTGAGCGCTCCCGACTGGCCGCGGTAGACGAGATTGCTCGTGAAGGCCTGGAGGCCGTGCGTGAGCTCGTGAGCCACCACGTCGAGCGACCGCGTGAACCCCCGAAACACCGTGCCGTCACCGTCGCCGTAGGCCATCTGCGAACCGTCCCAGAAGGCGTTGTT
>JBJTPO010000207.1:0-1494 GCA_046075145.1 Planctomycetota bacterium | reverse complement strand
GAAGGTCCACCTGCCCTTGGCCACCTCCGGCAGGTTGACGCTCCACCGCGGCCCGTCCGCGGCGGCTGCGACTTTCCAGCCCGTCACCACGCGGCCCCCGCTCACCACCGGGCGGCTGCCGGCCTCGGCCCGGATCACGGTGGCCGCAGCCTCGGTGCCGGAGTCGTCGGGGCCGAGCCGCAGCGGCTCGGCGAGTTCATGGCGACCGGCGGACAGTTCGACCACGATCGGGGCCTGCCGCCCCGGCTCGGCGGCACGGATCTCCCGCACGCGGTCGAGGGCTCGGCGCAGCGTCTGCACGGCCCGGGTCGCCGTCCCGTCGGCCGCGTCGTCGCCGCCGACCGCCACGTACACGTCGGCCGCCGCCGCCAGCGCGCCTCCGCAGCCGATGGCCAGGCCGATCACAACCCGCGCACCAGCTGCGACCGGACCGGCGGGCCGTCGGCCCTGAATCCCGTGAAGATCTGACTGACGCATGGGCTTTCCGCGAACTACGATGCGGGGGCGGGGCCGCCTCGCGCGGGCCGGCTCGTCAGCCGCCCAGACTACCCGAAGCCTCCCCATCCGTGCCGCCCGACGGGGCGGGGTGGAGCACCATGCGATTCATGTCGAACACCGGCCTGGCGCTCTCGGGCGGCGGCTTCCGCGCCACGCTCTACCACCTGGGCGTGATCCGGTATCTGCGCGACTCAGGCGCGCTCGAGCACGTGAGCGACATCGCGGCCGTGTCGGGGGGCAGCATCCTGGCAGCCCACCTCGCCCTCAACTGGGATCGCTACACCGGCGACGACGCGGCCTTCGCCGAGGCGGCTGCCGAGATCATCCGCTTCGTCCAGTTCGACCTTCGCAACCATATCGTCCGTCGGCTCCCGCTCACCTTCCCGATCCGGCTGGCGGGCAAGCTCGTGGGCAGCGACACCGACTCGCTCTCCCCCAACGCGATCCTCGAGACCTATTACCGCCGCTTCCTCTACGGCGACCGGCGGCTGTTTGAGCTTCCCGAGCGGCCCAATCTCCACATTCTCTCCACCAACGTCAGCGACGGCACGCTGGCCGCCTTCAACCGACGGGGCCTGCACGTGCTCCGCCGCGGCCACGCCCCCACCGACCCGGATCCCTTCCAGCACATCCCGGGAACGACCATGAGCGTCGCCAAGGCAGTGGGCGCCTCCTCGGCCTTTCCCGGCTTCTTCCCCCCGGTGCGGGTCACGGCGGACGACCTTGGCGTCAACGACGGTGAGTTTCCGGGCGAGTCGTTCACCGACGGCGGCGTGTACGACAACCTCGGCACCCGGGCGTTCAACTGGCTCCACCGGCTCCACGACGTCGACCATGAGCGCATCCTGGTGAGCGACGCGGGCAAGCCGTTCCAGATCCTGGGTCGATCCACGATCGGCTTCGTCGCCCAGTCGATCCGGGCGACCGACATCCTCTGGGATCGTGTCTGGCAGTTGGAGCGCGAGAACTTCGGCGACCAGAACGGCTTCTTCTTCG
>JBJTPO010000206.1:0-3018 GCA_046075145.1 Planctomycetota bacterium | reverse complement strand
GGCGGCGGGGCGGGCCGACTCGGTGAGTTCCTCCTCGCCGCGGTCGCCGTAGTAGCCGACGGCCGAGGCGCTGGCGAGCACGCGGGGGCGAGGCTCGGCCCGGGCGATCCCCGCGACCAGGTTTCTCGTGCCGCGAACCCGGCTGTCGCGGATCCGTGCCTTCTGGGCGGCGGTCCAGCGGCCTTCGGCCACCGACTCGCCAGCCAGGTGAAACACCACGTCAACGCCGTCGAAGGCCTCGGCCGGGGGCGGCCCGTCGAGCGGATCCCCGGCCAACACGCGGCCCGCCTACCGGCACACCGACCGCTGGGCCCGCTCGACGCTCCGCGAGAGCACGATCGGACGATCCAGCAGGGGCAACAGGCGGCGGCCGACGAAGCCGGTGCCGCCGGTGACGAGGGCCTTCATGACGAGTGTCTCCACGGGGGCGGGGGGCGATGAGCGGCTTTGGCCGGGCGGCTATCCCGCCGGGCTGCGGGAGTATAGACATGAGCGGTCTCCCCGGCACTCCGCCCGCGCCCGCCCCCGTGTCGCACACCACCCACCCCCCTCGCGCCGGCCTGGTTCGCTGGTGGCACAGTGGCCTGCGCCGCGACCTGGTGATCGGCACCCTGGATGCGATCGCCTACAGCGTGATGGTGGGCTGCGGCGAGATGTATCTCGGCGCGTTCGTGCTGGCGCTCGGGCTGGGGGCGGTCGTCACCGGTCTCGTGGCCAGCGTCCCGCTCCTCGTCGGTGCGATCGTGCAGTTGGCTGCGCCCCTGGCGGTGCGGCGGCTCGGGGGGCGGCGGCGGTTCGTGGCGCTCTGCGCCGTGATCCAGGCGGTGAGTCTCGTGCCGCTGGCCTGGTGGGCAGTTGCGGGCCGCGCCGAGGCGTGGCAACTGCTTACGGCGGCGAGCGTCTACTGGTCGGCGGGCATGGCGGCGGCGCCGTCGTGGACATCCTGGACCGCCACGCTCGTGCCCCCGCGGGTTCGCACGGCATATTTCGCGCAGCGGAGCCGTCTCGCGCAGGCCGCCGTGCTCGCCGCGTTCGTCGCGGGCGGGCTGGTGCTCGGCGTCGAGGCCGCGAAGGACGCCGCCCTGAGCGGATTCGAGGCGCTGTTTTGTGCGGCGGCCGCCGCGAGGCTGTTCTCCGCGGCCTGCCTCTGGGGCTGCCGCGAGCCGCGCCGGCAGTGGCGGGAGCGGGATGGATCGGCCGCGGCGGTCCCGATCCGGAGCCGGATCACGGCCGGACTCCACGACCTTGCCACCGGCCCCGCAGGCCGCCTCGTCACGTTTCTCTGCTGCTTCACCTTCGGCCTCCAGTTCGCCGGACCCTACTTCACGCCCTACATGCTCGAGGCGCTCGGGTTCAGCTATGGGCAGTTTCTCGCCGTCTTCGGGGCCGGCTTCCTGGTGAAGGCGGTCTTTCTGCCGTCGATCGGGCGGCTCGGTTCGCGACTCGGCCCCCGCCGCCTCCTGGTGCTGGCCAGCCTCGCCGTCATGCCGCTGTCGCTGCTCTGGCTGCCGAGCGTCGAGGTCCGTTGGCTGGTCGTCGTGCAGTTCATCGCCGGCACCTGCTGGGCGGGCTACGAACTGGCCGTCACGCTGCTGCTCTTCGAGTTGGCCGGAGACCGCGACCGCGGTGGGATGATCAGTGTCTACACGCTTGGCATTGCGGTGGCGACGGTTGCCGGGGCGGGCTGCGGCGGCATGCTCCTGCGGTGGTTGGGCGAGACCCGCGAGGCCTATGCGGCCGTGTTCGTCGGTTCCTGCCTGCTGCGGGCGGCAGCCCTTCCGCTCCTGGCCCGCGTGGCGTCAGCCGGCCGGTGAGCGGGCCTCGTTGGCCAGGCTGTCGAGGAAGGTGCGGGCCCGGCCGTAGTCGCCCGCCGCGTATTCCGAGACGTGTTTCTGCAGGGCCTCGACGAACTGCGATACCGTCGTCTGGATTGCCTGGAAATCCTCGTAGCGGATGCTGCCGCCGGACGCAGCCCGGTTGGCAAACAGCGAGTCGAGGCGATCGCGATACTGCTTGTAGATGGTCTGCGTGAGGATCAGCGGATACTCGATGTGGCCGGTGACCGGGTCGAGTTGCGTGGACTGAAGACGCGGGGGGGCCTTCATCTTCGCCAGCGAGATCGCCTGCTCCTGGGTGATCGGTGGGCCCGCTTCCTCGGCCCGCTTCTCGCGGTTCACCTTCCGCATCTCGAAGTAGGTCTCGGTCCAGCGGAGACGGTTCTGCATCTCCATCGTCTTGGCCTCTTCCCAGTTCTTGGCCGCCTCGGAGTTCTTCAGGTTCGCATAGCCCTGGGCACGCACGACCGAGGCCAGGCCCATGTCGGCCCCCTGCTGGGCGGTCGATGCCCAGCCGCCGCCCCAGCCGCCGTACCCGCCCCCCCACTGAGCAAGGGCCATGTTTGAGCCGAGCCAAGCCGTGAAGGCGGCCAACAGGAGGGCCGCCACGGGGCGAGCCCGGCCGGGGCCGGCGACCGGCAGGGCTGACGAACCGACCTCTGAGGACAGCCGAGAAGTCATGGTCAGATCTCTCCGCGAATCGGGCAAGCGTCTGCGAAGGAAGCCGATCTCCCGTCGAAAACGACCGCTGGAGTATACTTCCGCCCTGCCAAACGGGCGACGGCGAAATGCGAAGCCGAAATGGCTTCAAGCCCTCGCGCCGTCCTCCAAACGTCTTGCCGGAGCCTTCGACTCATGAAGCCGTTCCCCCGCCTCGCGGCCAGGTCACTCACCGCCCTTCTGGCCATGGCGCTCGTCTCCCTCGGGTGCTCGAAGCCCGCGTCGCCGCCGGCCACCCAGTCAAAGCCGTTGGCGGTCGACGCGCCGAAGGCGGCGGAGCCGCCCGCGGCCGCTGCCGTGCCAGAGCCGAAGCCCGAGCCGGCGGTCGAACCCGAGCCGGCCGATCCGTCCGCCACGGCGACCGCTGGGGGCGCCCGTAGACATATGGACAGTTGATGCAAATTATTCGGTTGGAGTCATGTTAAAGTGTGTTTATGTAGGCCTGGCACGTTGGAGCGCAGAT
>JBJTPO010000205.1:0-1712 GCA_046075145.1 Planctomycetota bacterium | reverse complement strand
GGCCTTCAACGAGCCCAAGACGATCTGCTACTGCATCCGCCTGGTCGCGTACGAGCCCGACGAGACGGTGCTTCAGGAGCGGTTCACCGACGTCTCCACCGATCCGCGGCGGCTGGCGATGCTCGCCGACGACGAGACCCGCGCTGTCCTCGACCGCTGGATGGCCGGCATCGAGAAGCGGTACGGCGTCGAGTGGAAGCGCGACCCGCGGTAGAAGCCCGATGCCGATGCCTGGAGAGTGGGGTGTGGAGAGTGGCCGCGGGTTGGGAACCCGCGGAGCGGGGCGGGTTTTCGGCGGGTTACAAACCCGCCGCCACGGTCAGCGTCGGGGCTTGAGTACCACCGTCGCCAGCGGCGGGAGCGTCAGCGAGACGGAGTGGTCGCGGCCGTGGTGGGGTTCGGCCCGCGCGACCAGGGCGCCCGAGTTGCCGAGGTTCCCGCCGCCGTACCAGGCGGAGTCGCTGTTGAAGACCTCGTCGTAGTCGCCGCCGCGGGGCACGCCCAGCCGGTAGCCGTGGCGGGGCACGGGGGTGAAGTTGCAGCAGACGATCAGGAAGTCGCCCGGGTCGCGGGCCCGGCGGATGAACACCAGCACGCTGTCCTGCCAATTGTGGCAATCGATCCACTCGAAGCCCGCGCCGTCGAAGTCGAGCTGATGGAGGGCCGGCTCACGGCGGACGAGGTCGTTGAGGTCGGCCACGGTGCGGGACAGGCCGCGATGGCTGTCCCACTCGAGCAGGTGCCACTGCAGGCTCTCGTCGAAGTTCCACTCGGTCCACTGGCCGAACTCGCCCCCCATGAAGAGCAGTTTCTTGCCCGGGTGGCACCACATGTAGGCGTAGAGCAGCCGCAGGTTCGCGAACTTCTGCCACAGGTCGCCCGGCATCTGGCCGAGCAGCGAGCCCTTGCCGTGGACCACCTCGTCGTGGGAGAGGGGGAGGACGAAGTTCTCGTGAAAGGCGTAGATCAGGCTGAAGGTGAGTTCGTCGTGGTGATACTTGCGGTGGATGGGGTCATGCCGCATGTACCGCAGGGTGTCGTTCATCCAGCCCATGTTCCACTTGAGGCTGAAGCCCAGGCCGCCCACGTAGGTGGGCCGGGAAACGGCCGCCCAGGAGGTCGATTCCTCGGCGATCGTCAGGGTGCCGGGGAAGTGGGTGTGGGCCTGGATGTTGAACGTCTTCAGGAACTCGATCGCCTCGAGGTTTTCGCGGCCACCGAAGCAGTTGGGCTCCCACTCGCCGTCCTTGCGGCTGTAGTCGAGGTAGAGCATCGAGGCGACGGCGTCCACCCGCAGGCCGTCCACGTGGTAGCGGTCGAGCCAGAACAGGGCGGAGGAGACCAGGTAGTTGGCCACCTCGTGGCGGCCGTAGTTGAAGATCAGCGTGCCCCAGTCGGGGTGCTCGCCCTTGCGGGGATCGTCGTGCTCGTAGATCGCGGTGCCGTCGAACCGTCGCAGGCCGTGGCCGTCGCGGGGGAAGTGGGCCGGCACCCAGTCGATGATCACGCCGACGCCCGACCGGTGGAGGGCGTCGATCAGCGACATCAGGGCCTGCGGCGGGCCGAACCGGCTGGTGGCGGCGAACAGGCCGATCGTCTGGTAGCCCCAACTGGCCGAGAGCGGATGCTCAGTGGGGGGCAGGAACTCGACGTGGGTGAACCCCATCTCCACGACGTAGGGCACGAGCTCCCGCTCGAGGTCGGCGTAGGAG
>JBJTPO010000204.1:0-30109 GCA_046075145.1 Planctomycetota bacterium | reverse complement strand
AACAGATCACCGTTGCGACAACCGTTTCTCGGAGGAATCCGCATGCTCACCGTCGGCGACTCGTTTCCCCAGTTCTCCTGCCAGGCGTGCGTCGGCACCGGCAAGGACGACGTGAAGCTGCTCTCGAACGCCGATTACGCCGGCACGTGGGTCGTCTACTTTTTCTATCCCAAGGACTTCACTTTCGTCTGCCCGACGGAGCTGGCCGAGTTCAACAAGCAGCTGGGAGCCTTCGCCGACCGTGACACGAGCGTCGTGGGAGGCAGCACCGACAACGAGTATTCCCACCTCGCCTGGCGGCGGAGCCATCCCGACCTGGAGAAGCTCGGCTACCCGCTGATCGCGGCCCAGAAGCTCTCCGCTGAACTCGGCATCCTGGAGAAGACCGAGGGCTACTGCCTGCGAGCCACCTTCATCGTCGATCCCCACGGCGTGATCCAGTGGGTGGACGTCAACCAGGGCCGCGTCGGCCGCAACGTGGCCGAGGTCATCCGCGTCCTCGACGCCCTCCAGAGTGACGAGCTCTGCCCGTGCAACTGGAAGAAGGGCGACCCCTACGTGAAGGTCGGCTGACGCCGGGCAGGCCGTTTCGTGACACCGCCGCCGCGCACCTGGTTGGGGAAGTTCGCCGACGCATTCCGCGGGCTCTTCCTCTCGGTCACCACCCAGTCGAGTTTCGCCGCCCACATCCCGGCGGCGCTCGCCGCGGTGGCCCTGGCCGCCTGGCTGGGGATCTCGGCGGTCGAGTGGTGCCTGGTGGCGCTCGCCATCGGGCTGGTGATCATGGCCGAGGTCTTCAACACCTCGATCGAGGCGCTGGCCCGGGCCGTGGGCCGCTATCCCGACGACGGGATCCGTGACGCCCTCGATCATGCCAGCGGCGGCGTGTTCGTCGCCGTGATCACGGCGGTGGTGATCGGCGGCATCATCCTCGGGCCCCGGCTCTGGCAGCTGGCCATGGGATAGTGTCCGGAATCGTGGTTGACGCTCGCGGTCGGGTCTCCCTACGGTACCGGCCTCGGAGCGAGCCGGCCGGACCGGGCCCGGCCCGCCAAGCAGGCGGCAGACCACCACACTCTCGCAGGAAGGATGCAATCCCATGATGGGCAAGCTGGCAGCGGAAGCGATCGGGACCTTTTGGCTCGTGCTCGGGGGCTGTGGCAGCGCCGTCTTGGCCGCGGGCTATCCCGAGCTCGGGATCGGCTTCGTCGGCGTCTCGCTCGCCTTCGGTCTGACCGTGCTCACCATGGCGGCGGCGATCGGCCACATCTCCGGCTGCCACCTGAATCCGGCCGTCACGGCCGGCCTCGCCGCCAGCGGCCGGTTTCCGGCCAGGGACGTGGTGCCCTACTGGGTCGCTCAGGTGGCGGGCGGCATCGCCGGGGCGGGCGTGCTGTATCTGGTGGCCAAGGGGCTGCCGGGCTTCGACGCCGTGGCGAGCGGTTTCGCCAGCAACGGCTACGGCGAGCACTCGCCCGTCACGGCGCTGGGCAAGGGGGGCTACCCGCTGGCGAGTTGCTTCATCATCGAGTCAGTGCTGACCGCCGTGTTCCTGTTCGTGATCCACGGGGCTACCGACAAGCGGGCGCCGGGCGTGATCGCCCCGATCGCGATCGGCCTGTGCCTCACGCTCATCCACCTCGTCAGCATCCCCGTCACCAACACCTCGGTGAACCCGGCCCGCAGCACGGCCACGGCGGTGTTCGTGGGCGGCTGGGCGCTCGAGCAGCTGTGGCTCTTTTGGGTGGCGCCGATCCTGGGCGGGATCGTCGGCGGATTGGCCTACCGGGGCGTCGCCGAGTGCGCCGGCGAGTGACGGCCCGCTTGGTGATGAAGTGATGCGCCCCGCTGCGTGCGACGGGGTGGCCCATGCCATCTCACCGGACGCTCGCTCCGGGCATCCTGCCCTTCACTCGCTCGATGCCGTCCTCGCTTCGCCATCCTGGCTGCGCTCGGCCGGCAACCCCGTTTCGATTGGCCTGGGCCACCCCCGTCGGTTCGAGCGTCGTGGGGCAGCCGGGCGTGTTGGCCGAACCTGTCGGCGCGGATGGGGGTGGTCACTTCGCCCGGATGTCGTGGCAGAAAATCGCGTCGCCCTCGCGAAGGTAGAGGCGGCCGTCGAGGATCACCGGATGCGCCCAGCTCGGCCGGTCGCCGCTGCCGGGAACCTTGAACGTGCTCACTTCCTCGTAGCCGGCGGGATCGGCCTTCACGAGCGCCACGGTGCCGTCGGAGAACTTGACGTATACGTGCCCGTCGCCGGCGGCGACGCAGGCCGAGTTGCGGCCGCTGCCCCGCTCCTTCCACACGATCTTCCCCGTTTCCAGCTCGGCGCAGAAGGGGATCCCCCTGTCGTCGGAGTCGCCGTAGAGGTGGTCGCCCACCAGCACGATCCCGCCGTGCTTGTTGGCCAGATCGGTGTTGAGCGGATAGACCGGCTCCACCGTGACCGCCCCCCCGGGGCCGGGCACCTGCCGGAGCAGGGCGCCGCCCCGCTTGTAGCCGGCCGAGAAGAAGACCAGGTCGCCCTTCACGATCGGCGTCGGGATCACGGCCGTGGTCTGGTCGATCGGGTAGGTCCAGAGCAGCTGGCCGGTCTTGGCGTCGACGCCGATCGCGCCGCCGGCGGTGGTGGTGACGTAGACCCGCCGGCGGCCCAGCTCGGCGATCACGATCGAGGCGTGGCCGGCGCCGGGATCGTTGGGAACGGGGCAGGCCCAGATCAGGCGGCCGGACTTCTTGTCGAGCGCGACGACGGTCGCCTGCGGCCCGCCGGGGATGCAGACGAGTTTGTTGCCGTCGATCGTGACGCTCTCGCTGTAGCCCCAGGAATCCCCCTTGGTGCCGCCGAACTGCTGCTTGAGATCCACCCGGAACACCTCGCGGCCGTCCTGGACGAGGCAGCCCACCAGCTGGCCGAACGGTGTCAGCACGTAGACCATCGCCCCGTCCACCGTGGGTGTGCTGCGGGAGCTCTGCCACGATTCCTGGCCGCTCGTCCACGGGCCGCCGGTCTTGGCCTTCCAGAGCTGCTTCCCGGTGGCCCGGTCGAAGCAGGAGAGATACTCGTCGGCGTCGTCGGCGGTGGAGAGGCCGTCGCCGAGCGTGAAGATCCGGTCGCCGGCGATCGCGGGGCTCGAGTAGCCGCGGCCGGCGCCGGTCGTCTCCCAGACGAGCGGTGGGCCGTCGGCCGGCCAGGCTTCGAGGAGGTCGGTGTCGGGGGCCACGGCGGTCCGGTCGGCACCGCGGAAGGTGGGCCAGTCGGCTGCGAACGCCGGGCACACCAGGGCCGCCAGCAGGATCGGGAACAGGGGCTGGAACCGCATCGCAGGCGCCTCCGGGAAACAGCGAGGAAGGGAATCGGTTGAAGGTACGGCCGCGGTCCGGGGTGGGTCAACCGGCGGTGGCCGGACGGCACGGGGCGACCTATCTTCACGGCTCCCAGGTTCCGATCTCTCGATCCCCGCGAGCCACGACCATGACGAGCCGTCCCGAGCCTGCCCTCTCCGCCGGCCATCCGGACCCGCGGCTCTTGCCGTGGATGAAGGGCTGGCTGATCCTGCTCGCGGTCGTGTTTCTCGTGCCGGCACACTGGCTGGCCAGGACGCAGTGGCAGGGACGCACCCTCGATCGGCTCGTGCTCGAGACCACCCTCGACCCCGCCCGGCCCAGGCCCGGATCGGAGCCGATCGATCCGTTGCCCACCGACGACGCCCGGCGCGTGACCATCGGCTTCTACCTGGAGAGCCTCGGCGGGGTCTCGCTCCACGACGGCGAGTGGTCGGCCGTGATCGATGTCTGGTGCCGGTGGCGGGACGAGCGGGAGGACGACGCCTTCAATCCCTTCGATCGGCTGATCGCCGTCGATGGCACGATCACCGACGCGCGGCTCCTGGCACACGTCGACGAAGAGGGCGAGCACTACGAGCTCCGGCGGCTATCCGTCACCTACACCAAGCCCTTTCGGATCCGCACGTTTCCCGTCGACGAGCACCTGCTCCTGGCGTCGTTCGAGAACTCTGCCCATACCCGCCGGGAGCTCCTGTTCGTGCCCGACCTGGTCGACACCGCCGTCAGCCACCGCGCCACCCTGTCGAACTACCGGGTCGGGCGGTTCCATGCGGCGGAGAGCCCGCATACCTACCAGACGAGACGCGGCCGCGCCGACATCGACGACGACCCCCGTCGCACCTATTCCCAGCCCCGGTTCGCCATCCTGATCGACCGGGGTGGGCTCGGGCTGTTCGCCAAGATGTTCCAAGCGCTGTTCATCTCGGTCGCCGTGGCCCTGCTCACCTGCTTCATCAAGCCGATTCACGTCGATCCCCGCTTCGGGCTGGGCGTGGGTGGCCTGTTCGCGGTGGTGGCCAACGCCTACTTCGTCGGCAGCCTCGTACCGGAGACAAACGAGTTTTCCCTGGCCGACATCGTGAACCTGCTGGGCATCGTCACGATCCTCTTGTCGCTCACCCAATCGACGCTCTCGCTGTATGCCTACGAGACGCTGGGCCGGCCGGAGCTTTCCCGGCGGTTCGACCGGGCGGGATTCCGGACGACGCTCGTCTGCTTCGTGACGGCGCTGGCCCTGATCATGGCGGCCGCCTCCGGCTGGTGACGCCCCAAGGCCGGCATCCGGAGGGTATGATGACGGACTCGAAAGTTCCGGCAGGAGGTGTGCGGTGAGTGCGGCGGCGAACAACGACGAAGCGATCTTTGGTCGGCGAGACTCCGTCGAGCAGGTGGAGGAGGGGCATGAACTCGCTCCCAAGTTCGACGCCCTGGGATTCATTCCCTGCGTGACCACCGACTACCACTCGGGCGAGGTCCTGATGGTGGCGGTGATGACCCGCGAGGCGCTCACGAAGTCGATCGAGACGGGCGAGGCCCACTACTTCAGCCGCAGCCGGCAGGTGCTCTGGCACAAGGGGGCCACCAGCGGTCTGGTCCAGAAGATCGTCGAGATGCGGATCGACGACGATCAGGACTGCGTCTGGCTGCGGGTCGAGGTGGCCGGCGGGGCCAGCTGCCACGTGGGCTACCGCTCCTGCTTCTACCGCAGGGTTCCGCTGGGGCCCGAGCGGAAGGCGGGCACGACGCTCGAGTTTCTCGAACACGAGAAGGCCTTCGACCCCAAGGCCGTCTACGGCGACGCCCCCAACCCGACGCAGCTGTAGGGGCGGACTACTCGGCGGCTGGACCGGCCGCCACCCGCTCGCGGGCGAAGGCCAGCGCCTCCCGCATGCCCTCGGTTCGGAGCGGCTCGGGCACGTCCTCAATCACCGCGATCGCCTCGGGAAACCGCTCTGCGTTGACGAGCGTCAGGGCGAGGTTGTGCCGCAGTTCGAGGCGGGCGGGGTAGCGGTCGGCGGCGATCGCGAAGACATCGACGGCATCGTCGAGCCGGCCCCCCTGGGCGTAGGCCGCGCCCAGGTTCTGGAGGGTGTAGAGCCGCGACGGGTTGGCGGCGATCGCCCGCTCGAAGCAGGCCGTCGCGGCCTCGAGGTTGCCGAGATTCCGCTCTGCCTCGCCCTCGAGGAAGGCGACGGGAACGGCCAGGTAGTCCAGCGTCTTCCAGGGGGTGGTGGCCCGGCGGGCGGCCTCTCGCATCGCCTCCCAGTCACCGGCCTGCTGGGCCCGGCGGGTGTCAAGCACCGCGTGTTCCTGCGTGAGGGCCGACCAGGCGTAGACACAGCCCAGCGCCGTCGCGGCGACGACCGGCGGCAGGACGAGCCAGCCCGGCAGCCGCACGGGCTCACCGGGTGAAGGCTCTGCGGCCCGCTTGAGGAGCACGAGCACCGCCAGGTGCACGGCCACCATCAGCTGGTGGCTGACGCGGTCGAGGGGAAAGTCGAACGCCGAGAACACGAGGTGTGCGACCAAGGCCGTCAGCGACGCCACCGCGAGCCGGGCGTCGGAAGTCGGTGGTGAGCCGGCGAGCACGCGTTGGACCGCCAGCCATGCCAGGATGAACACCGCCCCGAAGCTCACGATCCCCGGCAGCCCCTTCTCGGCGAACACCCAAAGGAAGTCGTTGTGGGGCTGGAGCCAGTTATCGCTCGAGAGGTTCGTGAAATCGAGCGTTTCCCCCAGCCTGTCCGAGCCGAAATAGTCGTGCATCCGCAGCGTGAAATTGCCGGCGCCGACGCCCGTGATCGGATGCTCGGCGATCATCTCGGCGGCGATGCCCCAGACCATCGTCCGGCCGCCGTCGCTCGGAGTCCCGGCCTGATGGGGTCGGGAGATGACGAGGCGGTCGATGGCCCGGCCGACGGGCGTGTCGGTGAGCGAGAGCCCGCCGCCGACCAAGGCCACCAGCGGCAGGAATGCCACCGCCGCGATCAGCGGGCGGCGCAGGCCAGCAGGCACGCCGAGCGCCTGCCGGTGGCGGAGGATCACGATCGCGACGCCGACCGCCGCGGCCCCCCCGGCCAGCCAGTCCGCCCGCGACTGCAGCACCGCCAGCGTGGCGACCGCGGCCAGGCCGGTCGCCGCGGCCACGCCCCGCCAGGCCCCGCGAAACTCCGCCGCTGCGCACAGGCACCAGGGCACGATCAGCAGCAGATAGCCGGCGAACAGGTTGACGTTCGACATCATCCCGTCCAGGAACGCGGTCTCGAGATCGCGGCGGCCGAGGGTGCCGGCGGCCATGAGCGGGGCGAGCTCCCAGGCGGCCACGGTCACCGCCGCCAGGGTGGCGACCACCGCCATTTCCAAGAGCCGGCGACGCCAGCCCGGATCGAGCGGCAGCACGAGCAGGCAGAGGCAGAGCACGAGAAAACCGCCGAGCGTGCGGAACACGTCGGTGAAGCCGGCCGACACGTTGGTCGCGACCACGAGCGACAGGCAGCAGGCGGCCAGGTACGCGGCCGCCGCGACCACCAGCGGGTCGCCGAGAGGCCGCCAGTCGAGCCGCCGGGCGAGCGCCGGCACGAGGAGCGTCGCCGGGGCGGCCACGAGGAGACCCGCCATCACGGCCAGCAGCCGCGGCAGTTGCGACACGTCGTAGGCGTCCGGGTCGATCACGGCGTGTACGCCGACGAGTACCACCGCCAAGAGCAGCGTGGTCACGAGCCACGCCCACGGCTGGGCCGCGGGCGAATCTGCCGGCGACCGTTGGGCAGGCAGGAACCTTGGACGGTCGCTCATGGGTTGTCCCTTCGTCGGTCCGGCCGCGTCGTGACTAGTCCATCATCGCTCGCGATTGTATGGGCGGCGGGATCGAACGGCCGGGGACGGAAGTCGAGGTCGGCCGCGGCGGCGGCGTGGTCGCAGGAGAGATCCTCGTTCATTCGGCGGCCCATGCCGCCGCTGGCGCCGCCGGCGAGGCCCAGCCCCCGGGCGAACCTGGCCGCGACGTGCCAGATCCAGGGCGTGAGGTGGACGGTTCGCGGCCGGAGGCCGTGGGCCCGGCAGACCCGCACGACCAAGTCCCGAAAGGGGAGTGCCTCGCCGCCGGAAAGCGTGTAGCGCGTGCGGGGCGGTCGCCGGTCGCTGGCTGCCAGGCAGGCCGCGGCCACGTCTTCGGCATGCACGGGTTGCCGCCGACCCAGCGCCGGGCCGCAGAGGGGGAACCAGCCGAAGCGGCGGACCCAATCGGCGATGGCCGCCACGTTCGCGTCGTTCCGCCCGTCATAGATCATGGTTGGCACGAGCAGCGTCAGGCCGATGCCGCGATCGGCAGCCCACGTGACGAGGCGGTCCTCGGCCGCCGTGAGCCGGGTTGCGAGCGCCCGCTCGGCCGAGTCGGACGAGTCCGCCTTGGTGACGCCACTCATCGACGAGAGGGCCACGACGTGCTCGGCGCCGAGCTGCTCGAGCCACCGGAGATGAGCCGGCACCGCCCACAGCGGGCAGAGCGTGATCCAGCGGGAAACGCCCGCCGATCCGACCGGCAGCGGCGCCGCCGTTCGGTGTCGGTGGACTCCGCCCCGGAATGGTTCGGCGGCCACGGCGGCCGAGCGGGAGCAGGCGAGCACGCCGCCCGCGGTCTGCGACAGGAGCGGCACGAGCGGCCGCCCCACGAGGCTCTCCGCACCGATCACGCCGACCAGAGCCGCCTCGCTCATGGGTGACGCAGGCCCGCGGTCACGAGGGAAGCGTCGGCGCGGGAGCGGCCCGGGCCACTCGCACGGCATCGACCACCCGTACCGCATCCGCTTCCGGTCCCGCGTCGCGGTCGGGACGTGAGGCGATCCGGGCGACCGCCGCGAGCGAGCGGTGTACGGTCTGCCGGGCGGCCACCAAGCCGAATCGGAGCCAGACGCCCGCGACTACCAGCCCGAACAGCCCCGCCGGGTAGGCGTGACGGAAGTGCTTGCGATAGAAGCGGATCATTCCCTGGTGCTTGTGCCACTCGACGGCCAGCGGCCGCGATCGGCCGCACATCCCGCGGTGATGTACGGCGGGCGCGTCGGGGACGAACAGGATCCGCCAGCCTGCCTGGCGAAACCGCAGGCAGAGATCGAGATCCTCGCAGTGAAGGAAGAAGCCCTCGTCCCACGGCCCGGCCTGATCGAAGGCCTCGCGGCTGACCATGGTGAGCGCACCCGAGACCGCCTCGACGTCGATGGCTTGCGTCGGCAGCGGCTCGCGGTGGAGGTAGAAGTCGGACAACCAGCGCGGGGCCAGCCAGCTCAGCCTGCCCAGTCCGAAGCCGCGCACGAAGGATCGCCATGGCGTCGGGATGCTGCGGCGAGCGCCCCCCTGCTCCCTGCCACCGGCATCGGTGAGCAGGCCCCCCACCATGCCGACCCGGTCGCCGGTGACCAGGGCGCGGGAGAGCGTCGCCAGTGAGCCGGGGCCGAGGATGCAATCGGGGTTCAGAAACAAAATCGTGGATTGATCGGCGCGGGCCGCACCCTGATTGCAGCCCGTGGCGAAGCCGGTGTTCACGCGGGAGCGGAGGATCGTCAGCCGTGGATGGGTGGCGAAGCGGGCCGCCACCGCCTCGAAGGGGACCGGCTGCGAGGCGTTGTCGACCAGGATCACCTGACGGGCCTGCGCCAGCGCCGCCGCGAGGCAGTCGGCCAGGAGTCGGCCGGCGTCGTGATTGACGATCACCACGCTCACCGGGGCGAGCGAGCCGGCGTCGTCTTTCGGGTGCGTCAGCGGCCCCGGCGCATGGGCGCCAGATCGATGCTCCTGAGAAGTCGCCATGTCGATGTTCGCCGCCCGGCCTGCACACCCCGTCGCTTCCGCCAGCATCCGCCCAGCCCCACCACGGCATCCCACTTGGCGCGGGCGAAGGCACGTCCCCGGCCCCGGCAGCCGAGCACCAGTCCCAAAAGGATAGATTGGAAAAGATGCGCGAGCAAAGCGGCCGGCAAAATCGGCCCAGGCGTGTTTTTGACCAGGGTCCAGAGCAGGTTGCGGTGGCCGAGGTAGGTCGCCAGCCGGCCGTCGGAGCTCGCGCCGCCCACGTGCTCGACCACCGCCTCCGGCACGGAGCGGGCGGTGTGGCCGGCGATCCGCAGCCGGAAGCCGAGATCGACGTCCTCACCGAAGCAGAAGTAGTCCTCGTCGAACCCGCCGGCCGCCAGCACGGCGTCACGGCGGTAGAGGGCAGCCGCGGCGCATGGCGAGAAGATCTCGCGGGCGACGAGGTCGGCCGGTTCCATCGGTCGCCCGTGCCCTTCCCGCCAGGCCAGGCCGCTCACGTGCCAGCGGTCGCCGATTCCGTCGATCACGCCCGGCTGGCCGGCGAGCATCTGCCGCGACCCGAACGCGGTGCATGCGGGATGGGCGGCGGCGGCGGCCACGAGCGCCTCCAGCCAGCCGGGCTCCGGGAAGGCGTCGGGATTGAGCAGCGCGACGAACTCCGTCTCCGCCAGGGCGAGGCCGCGGTTGGAGCCCGCCGCGAAGCCGAGGTTCGCCTCGAGCGCTGCGATCGTCGTCCGTCCGGCGAGGCCGGGGCGCGCCGCGACCAGATCCCGGCAGGCCGCCAAGGAGCCGTCGCCACTGGCGTTGTCGACAAGCACGATCCGCGCGGGCGGCACGGTCTGGGCCGCGAGGCACTCCAGGCAGCGGACCACGTGGGCTCCGCCGTTGAAGTTGACGATCACGACGGTTACGCGGGTTGATTCGCCCGCCGCGGACAGGTCACTCATGCCCCTCGTCCCCGGTTCGCTTGACGGTCATTCCGGGTCTGCCTAGTGTCGAAGAATCGGCCGATTTCCCACCGGCCCCGCCCCTTCCTCCCGGTTGACCGGCCGTGCCCGCCCCGCCTGCCACCGTCGCCACAGCGCGGCTGCCGGAGCCGGCGCAACACCTGCAGCCCGTCGGGAGCGGCTGGTCCGACTGGTGGAGCGGCACGCTGCAGATCGACCTCTGGGGCACGCTGGCCTGGTACGACATCGTCCTCCGCTACCGCCGCTCGCTCCTGGGCCCCTGGTGGATCACGCTCAGCATGGGAGCGATGCTGTTGGGGATGGGCCCGCTGTACGCGGCGCTGTTCGACGTGCCGCTGGCCCGGTTCTATCCGCACCTGGCGCTGGGCATCATCTTCTGGAACTTCCTCAGCACCTCGATCAACGACGGCTGCCAGGTGTTCATCTCGTCGGCCCCCTACCTCAAGCAGGGAGCCGTGCCGCGCAGCGTGTTCGTCTGGCGAAGCCTGGCCAAGCATCTGTTTTTCCTGGCCCATCACCTGGTCCTCTACCTGCCGGTCGCGATCTGGGCGGGGCTCACCTGGAGCCCGCAGATGCTGCTCGTGCTGCCCGGCCTCGTCGTGGTGGTCGTCAATCTTCATGCCCTGTCGATCACGCTCGGCCTGCTCTCGGCCCGGTTTCGCGACGTGCCCAACATCGTGGCCAGTTCGCTTCAACTGCTGATGTTCTTGACACCTGTGTTCTGGATCCCAGAGAGGCTGCCGGAGCGGTCCCGATTCATTCTCTACAACCCGCTCGCCCAGTTGCTCGACGTCCTGCGGCTGCCGCTGTTGGGCGGGTATGCGGCACCGGGAACCGTCCGCTTCCTGTTGTACTTCACCGCCTTGAACGTCGCCGTGGCGGTGGTTCTCTACGCCCGCTGGCGTCGCCAGGTCGTGTATTGGGTGTGACCCGATGACCCTGATCGCGCTCGACGCCGTGTCGGTGGACTACCCCGTCTTCGGGGCCGACGGGGAGTCGTTGAAAAAAACGCTCACCGCCGCAGCCACCGGGGGTCGGATCGGCAGGGGCACCGGGATCACGGTCGTCGAGGCGCTCCGCGACGTCACGCTCGAGCTTCGCGACGGCGCCCGGCTCGGGGTGGTCGGCCACAACGGCTCCGGAAAATCGACGCTCCTGCAGACGCTCGCCTGTGTCTACCCGCCGACCCGGGGGCGGTATCGCCATGAAGGCTCGATCGCCAGCCTCGTCAATCCGATGCTGGGGATCGAACGGGAGGCCACCGGCTACGAGAACATCATGATCCGCGGACTGGTGCTCGGGCTCAACCGCCGCACGATCCGCCGGCTCACTCCCGACATCGCCGAGTTCAGCGGCCTGGGCGACTACCTGCACATGCCGGTCCACACCTACTCGACCGGCATGCTGATGCGGCTGGCCTTCGCGATCACGACGAGCGTGCGGGCCGACATCCTGCTGATGGACGAATGGCTCTCGGTCGGCGACGCCGAGTTCCGGCAGCAGGCCGAGCAGCGGATCCGGGAACTGGTGTCGCACAGTGGGATCCTCGTGATCGCCTCCCACTCGGCGGAGCTGATCGCCCGGGAGTGCAATCGCGTGATCGAGCTTTCCCATGGGGCGATCGTGCGGGACGAGCCGATCCGCGGCCGTGGCGACGCTCTCGAGGAGTCCTAGCGCGGACGGTGCCGGTCGCGGCAGGTCACGGCCGCCTCGATCCGGCCGTTCATGTCCTGCCGCAGCGCCTCGTGGATCGCCCGCTCCGCCTCCAGTTGAGCGACGAGGTCGTGTCGCTCACCGGCGGCGGCCGTGGCCTCGGCGTCGAGTTGCTCGGCCCGCGCCCTGGCCTCGGCGTGCGCCGCCTCGAGCCGCGGGATCGCGAGGTCGCGGTCCGCGAGCGCGGTCTCGAGCCGCGCCGCCGTGCGTTCCGCCGCCTCGCTCCGGGCCAGGGCCTCGGCCAGCTGCCGCTCGATCGCCAGTCGAGCTTCGGCCTCCGCCGCGCGGTGCGTCGCCAGAGCGTCGAGTGCGGCGTCCGCGTCCGCGGTGGCGGCTTTCCAGCGTGCCTCGAGCGTCACAATCGCCTGCTCGCAGCGGGCGACGTCGCGTTCGAGTTCGGCCGCGCGGTCGCGGGCGTGGAGGTGGGCGGCCTGCTCGGTCTCGAGCGTGGCTGCCAACTGGCCCTGGGCGGCCCGCTCGGTCTCGAGGGCGGTCACGATCGCCGACCGGTCGGCCGTCAGGGTCTCGGTCTGGGCGGCGAGTTCCGACCGGGCGGCCCGCTCGGTCTCGAGTTCGGCGGCGAGCCGCTCGGCGGCCTGTCGCGCGTCGGCTTCGCGGGCCGCGAGTTGTCCGGCGGCTGCCCCGGTGCGGCAGCTGATGGTCCACTCGGCGAGCGCGGCATCGGCGGTCTCCGTCTGCCTGAACGGCCCGCCGTCCACGGCCGATTCAAGACCGGCCAGCCGCCGCAGCTGCGCGTGCAGTTCCTGCGCCTCCGGCCGCACGGTCCGCACCAGCCCCGCGCGATGCGGTGGCAGGCCCGACACGAGCAGCCCCTCCTCGTAGGTCGAGGGGGGTGGCGAGAGCACCGTGCCCATCAGGTTGGACACGGTCGCCACGAGCGATGCGGGGTCGGCGGTCACCTGTTCGAGGTCCACGACGACCGACCGCTGCTGGTGTCGGTGCACGAACTCCAGGATCCGGCGATTGTAGGCGACCCAGACGTCGATCGCGTGCCGCGGGTTCACGATGAAGGCCGTGTCACCGCGGCGGAGCAGCGAGTCGACCACCTGCTCGGGAGGCCGCACCACGAACAGCCATCTGGCCTCGGGGAGCAGGTCGGCCCAAAAGTCGAGCAGCAACACCGTCCGCGGATCCTTCCAGCCCCAGGGCCGGCCCGCTCCGCGGCGGCGGGCGACGAGCTCGTTCGCCTCGATCCGTGCGGCTGGCGGTACGTCGATGGTTTCCTGGCAGGTGAACCCTTCCAGCGACAGGCCGTTGGCGGCCAGGATGCGCTGGTGCAGGTGATAGAACGCGAGGTCTTCGAAGTGCCCGCGCGGGTTGCCGGCGCCGGCGGCCATCAGGTCGTCGCCGAGGTGGATGCCTGCGGCCGCGATGACCGACGCAGTCAGTGACGTGCCGGAGCGGTGCATCCCGCCGATGACGAGGACCGGCGGGTGGCCGGCGGTCGGTGATGCCGTCATGGCGGCGGGCTCCGGTGCCGAAGAGACGCAGGATTCTTCCACCGGTCATGCGGACGGTCAACGCCTGCGGTGTCCGGCATCGAGGCTCACAGCCTGCCCTCCTTGCCCGCTCTGCGTCGCCTGCCGGGGCTACCGCCGACCTTGACCCCGAGCGGGACCGCGCGGTACCCACCCGCTCACCGGGGCCCGCCGGGCCGCCCGGGTTCGCCCCTTGTGCCCGATGAGAGACCTGCTCGCATGCCGGATCCGATGCGGCCCGACCTGCGTCCCTACTTCGCCGCACGCTGGTACGCCACCCGGTATGGCGCGAGTCGCCCGCGCATCCGTTGGCGGCCGTGGGCCTATTACCGCCGCCGTGGCTGGCGGAAGGGGCACTCGCCTAGCCCGCTGTTCGATGCCACCTGGTATCTCGGCTGCCACCCCGACGTGCGGGCCGCCGGGCTCGATCCGCTCACCCACTATGTCGCGCACGGCTGGCGGGAGGGCCGCCAGCCGCATCCGCTCTTCGACCCGTCGTGGTACGCCGTCCGCTATCCCGACGTGACGGCCTCAGGCTGCGAACCGCTGCTGCATTACCTCACGCAAGGCTGGCGGGAGGGCCGCTCGCCGCATCCGGCCTTCGATGCCGCCGGCTATCTGGCGGCCCATGCCGACGTCGCAGCGGCCGGGCTCGAACCCCTCGAGCACTACCTCACCGCGGGCTGGCGCGAGGGCCGGATCCCGCATCCGCTGTTTGACGTCGGCTGGTACCTTGACCGCAACCCGGACGTGGCGCTGGCTGGTCTCGAGCCACTGTCGCACTTCCTCGGCTCGGGCTGGCGGGAGCGTCGCGAGCCTTCGCCCGGCTTCTCGCTGGCCGCCTATGTGGCCGCCCGGCCCGTACCCCTCGCGGCCGACGTCAATCCGTTCGTGCACTTCCTGGTCACCGAATACGAGCCGGCCGGCGCAGACGCGCGGGCCGCGGCGGCGGTCGCCTATGCACCCGGCGGCGTGGCGGCGGCGGGCCCGGCCGCGGCTCCGGTCATGGCCGGTCCGGCCAACCGCGGCCACGTGCGGGCGATCGCGATGTACCTGCCCCAGTTCCACCGCGTGCCGGAGAACGACGCCTGGTGGGGCGAGGGCTTCACCGAGTGGACGAACGTGCGGCGGGCCCGGCCGATGTTCGCCGGCCACCAGCAGCCGCACGTGCCGCACCCCGACCTCGGCTACTACGACCTGGCCGAGGAGGGCGTGCTCGAGCGGCAGGCCGAGATGGCCCGCCGGCACGGCATCCACGGCTTCTGCTTCTACCACTACTGGTTCGACGGCCGGCGGATCCTCGAGAAGCCGGTCGAGCAGCTCCTGGCGAGCGGCCGCCCTGACTTTCCCTTCTGCCTATGCTGGGCCAACGAGAATTGGACGCGGACCTGGGACGGCCTCGACCGCGAGGTGCTCCTGGAGCAGCGGCACTCGGCCGACGGCGACGAACGGTTTCTCCGGGAGTTGCTGCCGGCCCTCCGCGACGAGCGATATATCACCGTCGACGGGCGGCCGCTCCTGGCCGTCTACCGGCCGGGCCTGCTGGCCGAACCGGCGGCGACCGCGGACCGGTGGCGGCGACTTGCCGAGCGGGAGGGCCTGCCGGGGCTGCATCTGGCCGCCGTGCACTCCTTCGACAAGGCCGACCCGCGAAGCTACGGCTTCGACGCGGCGATCCAGTTTCCGCCGCTGCAGATTCCCGCCACGAACCTGCGGGATACCGGCCTTGCCGGCATGGATCGCCGCTTCCGCGGCGGCGTGCTCGACTACCGCGAAGCGATCTGTCATTCGCTCGCGCGGCCTCCGGCCGACTACCCGCTGTACCGCGGCGTGATGCCCGGCTGGGACAACACGGCCCGGCGGATGGAGCGGGCCACGGCCTGGGTCAACTCCTCACCCGAACTCTACGGCCGCTGGTTGCGGGGTGTGGTGGAGCAGATGCAGCGGGAGCAGCCGCCCGAGCGGCAACTCGTGTTCATCAACGCCTGGAACGAGTGGGCCGAAGGCGCCCACCTCGAGCCCGACATGCGGCACGGCTATCGGGTGCTGGAGGAGACCGCGGCGGCGCTCCTGCCCCGGCCCGCCGGGGGGCGGGCTCCGGTGGCGGCGTCCGTCCGGACGGTTTCGGCCCCACTCGTACCGAACCGGCACACCGCCGCGATCGAACACCGCCGGGCCCGGCTGCGCACGCTGTTCGGCGGCGGCGTGCCCGAGGCGTCGCACGGCTTTCTGCTCAACCAGGTGGCGGCGATCGCGGGGCTGGCGGCCGCGGGCCATCGCCTCGCGCTCGACCAGGGCCGGCCCGGGTGCACGATCGGTCAGGAAGTCTTCCCGCTCGACTCCCCGGCGGCTGTCGCCGCCGCGGCGCGCGCCGCCCGACCGGGGGCCGATGATCCCTTCGCGTTCGTCGTCCTCCAGTTCAACCAGCCCGAGGTCACGGCCCGCTGCGTCGCCTCGCTGCGGCGGCTCCCGACCGGTGGCCGTCGGGTGCGCATCGTGGTGGTCGACAACGGTTCCGAGCCGGCCGCGGTGGAAAAGACCCGGACGCTGTTCGCCGCGCTGCCCGACGTGACGCTCCTGTTCACCGGCGAAAACCTGGGCTTCGCCAAGGGCAACAACGTCGGCTACACGCATGCCCGGGACGTTCTCGGGGCCGGCTTCATCGCCGTGATCAACAACGACACGGTCGTGGGCGATCCCGAGTTCGTCGCCAAGTGCCTGGCCTCGTTCGCGGAGCGGGCCTGGTCGGTGCTCGGGCCCGACATCGTCACGCCCGACGGACGTCACGAGAACCCGTGGAACGACGAGGTCTACGACGCCGGCGAGTGGGCGGCCCTGGGTGATCTCTACGAGCGGCAGCGGGTCACCTGGGAGGAGGGCGGGCCGGCCGAGTTCCGCCGCCTGGGTCGCCGCAGCCCCGCGGCGACGACGCTCCATGAGCCGATCCTCCAGGGCGCCGCCTACGTCTTCTCGCCCGTGTTCACGGCGGAGCGCGCGCGGGCCTTCGACGAGCGGACGTTTCTCTACGGGGAGGAGTTCCTGCTGGCGGTGGACTGCCTTCTGACCGGCCACCAGGCCGTCTACGACCCACGGATCGTGATCGCCCACGAGGAGGGCGTGTCCACGGCGAAGGTGCCCGAGCGGCGCAAGCTCGCACTCGGCTACGACGCGGTGATCGAGACGGCCGCGCTCTGCCGGAGACGGCTCGAGCGGCACGAGGCGGCCAGTCGGGGGAAGTGGCTCGGGCCCGACACCGCCGAGATCGAGCCGCTCACCGCCGACGGCCGGACGCACGTGCTCGTGGACCTGCTCTTCTGCCAGCCGGGCTTTCACGGCGGGGGTGAGTACGGCAAGGCCGTGTTCAAGGCGCTCGTCGCCGCGACGGCCGCACGGGGCGACGTGCAGCTCTGGGCCGCGCTCGACCCGGCCTTGTTCATCGACGGCTGGGTGTGGCAGGCCTGCCGCGAGCATGCCGTCAACATCGTGGCGGTGAAGTCGTTCGCCGAGATCACGGGGCTCGTCAACGCGGGCCTGTTCAGCTCCTTCTTCGCCCCGGCGATCGTCGTCTACACGGGCTACGAGTATCAGAAGCGGGTCGGTGGCGAACTCGGCTTCACGGCCGGCCCGACCTATGTCGTCGGCACGCTGCACGACATCCGCGACCAGGTGCTGGCGGAGGAGTGGGAGCGGGTGCTCGAGGTGCGCCGGGCGAGCGGCTGCCGAACCGAGGAGGCGATGAGCCCGCCTCAGGTGCGGCAGGAGGTAGCCCGACAGGCGGGGATCGCTGGGCAGCTGCGGACCATGTACGAAGGCATCTGTGCCAGCCCCGCGATCGACAGGCTGGTGACGGTGTCCGAGTACTCAGCCGCCACGATCCGAGCCAGCGTCGGCTGCCACCGGCCTCTCGAGGTGCTGTTTTCACCCGCCAAGGATCGGCCGGCCCCCGAGCCGTTCGCCCTGCCGGGCGTCGAACCGGGCCGCGACGAGTTCGCCCTGATGATCAACGCCGGACGCATCGAGAAGAACGCCGTCACCGCCGCGGTTGCCTTCGATCGGCTCTGCTCCGACCCCCGCTTCGCGGCGGAGCATCCGTGGCTGAAGCTCCTGTTCACCGGGATCGGCCGGATGGACGACCTGGGCCTGGTGTCGCTCGCCAATCCAGGCCGCTTCGTCACGCTGCCATATCTGCCGCCGGAGCGGCTCGAATACCTCTACCGCGAGGCCCGGTTCCTGCTCTACCCGTCGTTGAACGAGGGCTTCGGGTATCCGCCGCTCGAGGCCATGGCCCACGGCACCCCGAGCGTCGTCGCCGCCAACACGGCGGTACCCGAGGTCTGCGGTGCCGCGGCGATCCCCTGCGACCCCTTCGACCTCGAGAGCATCGCCACCGCCATCCGCACGATGCTCGCTGCGCCGCCGGCCGCGGAGGAGTTGCGGGGCCAGCACGCGACGATCGCCGCCCGCCAGGAGGCCGACCTCACCCGGCTCGTCAAGATCCTTTGTCGTGGGCCTCGCGCCGCGACCCCTCGCGACATCCCCTCAATCTCATTGCGAGTTGCATGATGCTCGAACTTTTCGAGACGGAACTGGCGCGGATCGACGGCCTCCTGGCCGATGATCGAAATCTGACGATTTCCGAGGCGATGCGAACCATTCCACTCGAGGTGTTCGGCGAACTGCTGATCGGCGTGCCTGAACAGTGGCCGGCGCTGGCGGCCCGCCTGCCGTCGATGCCCGCGGAGCAGGTCCAGCGTAACTGGACCGGCAACCATGGCATGCCGCTGATGATTCAGTCGCTGGCCTTTGTGCGAACGCTGCTGGGCCTGTGGGGAAGACATGCCCGGCGAGGCATCGACTCGGCGAGCATTCTCGACTTCGGCTGTGGCTGGGGCAGGCTTCTGCGGCTGCTCCTCCATGCGGTTCCCGAGCCGGCCTTGCATGGCGTCGACTCCTGGGGTGAATCGATTCGGCTCTGCCAGGAGAGCGGCTTGAGGTGCCCGTTGGCGGTGAGTGAGGAGGTCCCGGCGACCCTACCGTTCCGCAGGCCATTCGACCTCATTTTTTCGTTCAGTGTATTCACGCATCTTAGCGAGCAGACGGCGCGGACGGTTCTGGCGACCCTGCGACAGGTCGTACGGGAAGACGGTCTGCTTTGTCTGACCATCCGGCCCATCGAGTACTGGAGGCAGTGGGGCGGCAGCGGATTCGAAGACTACGAAGCGCGGCATCGGGAACAGGGGTTCGCCTTTTTGCCCCACCGAAGGACGCCCACGGCAGCGGGCGATATCAGCTATGGCGACACGTCAATGTCGCTCGATCACCTCCAACGCCTGGCCCCCGACTGGCGCATCGTCCAGGTCGAGTGGACCGGGCACGATCCGCTCCAGGTGATCGTGGCCCTGCAGCCGACCTGAGACAGCCCATGGCCGTTCGGATCCACCAAATCTTCTACGCCGACGCCCAACGGTCGGCCCTCGACCGCGCCTTCATCCCCTACGACAACCGGGCGAACCCGCGACCCGAGTGGCGGGAGTATCACGTGTTCCGCACGGAGTGGCTCGCTGGCCGCTGCGGCGCGGGGGATGTGACGGGCTTTTTGTCGTGGAAGTTCGGCACCAAGACCGGCCTCGCTGGCCGAGCTTTCGTCGAGTTCATCGGGCGCCATCCGGGCCACGACGTATGGTTCGTCCATCCGCATCGGGTTGAGCCGCGGCCGTTCGCCGGCATCTGGCAGCAGGCCGAGATTCACCATCCCGGGATCACGGGCCTGGCCCAGCGGCTCCTCGACGCCGTCGGGATCGCCGTCGATCTGGCGACGCTCGAGCAGCCCAGCGAGCAGATCCTGTTCTGCAACTATTGGGCTGGCACGCGCCGGTTCTGGGACGACTACATGGCCTTTTGCGAACCGGTGTATCGTCGGATCATGGAGGGGCTCGACGCGGCCGACCGCACACTCGCCTGGTCGCGGGCCGACCGCGAGATCGACGCCCCGTACGTTCCCTTCATCATGGAGCGGCTGTTCAGCACGTTCCTGGCGCTACGGCCTGAGATCCGATCCCTTGGGCTCGACTTGGAACGGGCCACCCAGCGTCCGTGGTGGCGGCGGCTGGGTCGTCGGCGCGGCGTCGGGCTACAAATGTATTCGCCGGGCTAGTTACGGTATTCTTCGCCCGGAAGAACGAGCAGGCTTCGAGAGAACGGTCATGAAGAACGTCGAATCGATCGATATCGGGAATCCACAGGAATTGGCGGCGGCCGCCGAGAGCGAGGTCTGGTTCCACTCGATCGACCTTGGTCATGGCGTCGTCACCAAGGGGCAAAAGAGCGCCCCGACGTTGGCCAAGGAACTCGATGCCCTGCGGCTCCCATCGCTCAGCGGCAAGAGTGTCCTGGATATCGGTGCCTTCGACGGGTTCTATTCCTTCGAGGCGGAACGCCGCGGCGCGGCCCGCGTCGTGAGCTTGGATCTGCAGGTATGGGAACTGGAGACCTGCTTGACCGAAGATTATCTGGCCGAGTGTGCGGCCCAAGGCGTGTCGCCAACGCCTCCGTACCGAACCGAGTGCCTACGCTGGAGGCTCGATCAGGCCGGATTGCCGGGCAAGCGACGCTTCGATCTTGCCCGGCGGGCGCTGGGCAGCCGGGCAGAGGCAGTCGTTCAGGACTTCATGCTCGCTGACCCGCGGACGATCGGCACGTTCGACGTGGTGTTGTTCCTCGGCGTGCTGTATCACATGCAGAATCCGTTGGCGGCACTGCACAAGGTGGCCTCGTTGACCCGCGAGGTGGTCGTGATCGAGACCGAAGCGATGGAGGTGCCCGGGGCGGGCGACTTGCTCCTGTGTGAGTTCTTCCCGGGCAATGAACTGAACGGGGACTACTCGAACTGGTGGGCGCCGAACCTGCGGGCCCTGCAGGGGCTGGTCCGAGCTGCCGGATTCAAGGGAGTCGAGGTCGTCCAGGGTCCGCCGTCGATGTCCGGTATTCCCGCGGGCTCGCCGCCGGTGCGGTATCGGGCAATGGTGCACGCCTGGAAGGAGCGGGGCGCGTCATCGCCGTGAGCAGCAGGGCTGCGGTGGCGAGCGCGGAGACGTCGAACGTGACGGCATGCATGAGCGGGTGGGTGAGCCACACGATGCCGAAGTAGACGAGTTGCGCCATGAGCAAGAGGGCCAGGTACCGTGGCGACCGGTGTGCCAGGCAGGCGCCGCCGCCGAGGGCCAGCCCAAACCATCCCGCCTGCGGGAGGTGGTGCAGCATCGGCGATGCGAGGCAGACGAGCAGGTAGAACGCCATGCTCGCGACGGACACGACGACCAGCATCCATGCGGCAGCATCCCCGGGAAGCGCCGGTCCGCCGCGACTCAGGCAGGCTAAAGCGGCCAAAACCGCGAGCCAGGCGGCGGCGTTGCCGAACGTCGGCACGTGGAAATCCCAGGCCCTCAGCAGGGCGAGCCGTGAGGCGTCGTCCGCGTTCAGCTTCAGTGCCTGTGCCGGCCACGACCGCATCGGTGTGACAGCATCGATCAGCATCTCTCGCTTGAGCCGCAGCCACTCCGGCAGGCTCATGTCGGCGTAGCGGTCCCGGACGGCCTCGACCCAGGTTTGCTCGGGCCGGTCGAAGCCGAGGTCGTTCGTCAGAGCGTATTTGGTGACCGGATCGTGGCTGGGCAGCATCACCCTTTTGTACGCCGACCAGCTGCTCAGGAGCATGCCTGCCACCAGGGAGCCGACCACGACGGGAACCAAGGCCCGGCGCTTGATGCCGCCGGCAAACAGGACTGCCAGTGGGGCGAGGAAGGCGGCGGTGCTGGCATGGGCCAGCATGCTCAAGGCCGCCAGCGCCGCCAAGCAGGGGATCCTGGCGGATGCTCCCGCCGACCCGCGGCGATCCTCGAGCACGAGGCCGAAGCAGGCGAGTGCGAAGGCGGCCCCAAAAGACTTGGGCCAGCCGTACGTCGTGGTGAAGAACGAATAGGGGACGGTCGCGGCGAACCCGACGACCATCAAGGCGTCCCGCTGTGTCAGACCCCCGATCACCTCACGAACGAGCCAGTAGCCAACCGGAATCCAGAGCGCACCAAGGGCGATCGCCACCGAGTTGTAGAACGCTCCGGTGAGGTGGGGGCCGTCGTTGAACGCCTGCAGCGCCGCGACGATGTCGCCGACCAACAGGTGGGCCGCGGCCATCAGGGGTGGTCGGTCAGTCGGTCGCCACCCGCCACCGAACATCGTCGCCAGCGCGTCGCCGTGTCGGATTCCTTCGGCGAACCGCCAGGGCAGTTCGTGGTCCGACGACCAGGTCGCCGGCCAGAATCGATAATTCGGCTCCCAATGCCCGGTGCCGGTGCCGATCGCCCCGCACACGGCTGCCACGAGCAGCGTGCTCCAGACCCAGAGGGAGAGATACCCGCGCACACGTTCCCAGCCCCGCCGCCGTGCCGGACCACCCATGGCCCAGAGGGCAGCCGCTCCGATCAAGCCGGCCGTGGCAACGGCACCCCGGACGGCGCCTGCCGCCGGCAGTCCTCCGGCCCGGAGTAGGGGAACGGCATAGAATGCCGCTATCGCGAAGGTGCCGAGGGACACGAGCCCCAGCGGCAGGCAGAGTTCCTCCCGATCGCAGGCGGCGGCCAGTGCGGCACCCACGAACATGAACAAGCCGTAGACGAGCATCGCGGCCGCAAGGACGGGCAGCCGGCCCAGGAACGTGGTCTTCATGAAGGAAATCCAGGACACGGCGAACACGCTGCCGGTCCCGATGTTGTCCTTGCCCGTGCCTTCCAGCCGCAGGATCGCGTCGTCACCGACCCAGGTCGGGGGCACCGCGACGAGGACGTCGTTGAAACTGACGTGGTTGCTGCCGAAGCACACCGGCCGCCGCTGACCGCTCGCGAGATGCTCGATCCAGATGGCGTTCGGGCCGCTGGTGCCGCTCGTCTTGCCCGTGACCGGGATGGCGAGCAGGGGCGGAGCGGGGAACGGCGGCGATGACAGTCGCAGCGGGCGGTTTCCCTGGCTCGGGGTCCACACCCGCCAGAATCCCGCCTCGCCGTCGAACCGGACGGAGTCTCTGAGAAAATGCGACGTGTGGTGAAGGCCTCCGAGATCGACGCGGGCCTCGGCTTCACCTCCGACTTGCCATTGGGCGGCGGGCGTCAGCGGGCGGACGGACGGCTCAGGCCACAGCGTCACCGTGACGGCCGCGGTCATCACGATTCCGGCAAGAATCTCGGCCCAGTGGCTGGCGATTGAAGTGCGCATGGGAGTGTGGTGGCCGTTCCGTCGCGACTGGCAGGATAGTTTCGGCAGCCACGAACGGCCAAGTGCGGGCCGGCAAGCGTCCGTGGCACCGCGCCACCCCAGCGGTCGACGCGGCCACCCGGGATTCGGCGTCAGGCGTCGCGGCGGAGCCAAATGCTCCCGCCGGAGTTCCGCAACACGGTCGGCGCGTGTCGCTCGAACCAGCTGCGGTCCCGATGCACCAGGTAGTTGGCGAACAGCATGATCGAAAAGCAGCGGTTGTATTGCAGGAACGCCCGCAGGGCATAGGCCTCGTTCCAGGCCCGCCCCTCGTCGAGCCAGGTCGAGGGATACTCGAACGGCCAGAAGATGTCGTGGACGTGGATCACGACGCCCGGCGCCAGGACCGGCAGCACGTCGAACAGCAGGCGGGCCACGTCGCTGCCGGCCTTGAGCACGTGGGTCGAGTCGATGAACAGGATGTCATTGGCTGCGAGCTGACGAAACGGCTCCAGATCAGCCTCCTGCGCGATCTGCGGGTGGATCGCCCAGGTCGGGTCGCCCGGCTTCATCAGGCTCTTGAGCAGGTCGGGATAGGGCTCGAGGAACGTGAAGTCGACGCTCCGGCCGAGGTGGAACTCATCCACGTCGAGCATCACGGCCGAACTGTGGCCGGAGCCCACCTCCACGATCCGCCGCGGCCGTAGGTGCCGCATCAGGGCCTGCAAGACGAGCGCGTCGCCAGGGCCGAAGGAGGGGTTGGTGAAGCCGTACCGCCGCCCACCGGTTGGCTCATCGGTGAGACCGCCCGACTCCAGCAGGGGCCGGAGTTCCTCCAAGAGCGCCCACTGCCGCTCGCTGTGCAGATCGATGCCAGGCAGGTCAGTCGGCCGGGCCTGGAAGTTGGCGAGCGCCCGCCGCCGATCATCGGCCGACGGGATCGTGGAGTAGTAGTGGCCGGCCGGCACGAACTCGGCTGATGGCAGGGGGGCGGCCGCGGCCGGCGGATACCCCTGCCGCTGGCGAAACTCCTGGCTCTCGAGGAAGTCGAGCATCAGCTGCTGCCGCGACAGTGCCCGGTCGCTCAAGGCGACGATGTAATGGTGTAGGCCGCGGACGTCGGGTTCCCGGCCCAGGATCCGCTGGTAGCAGTAGGTGACGAACTCACGGTCGTTCATGACCTTGCCGGCTCCGGAGCCAGCCCCAGCCGCCGGGCGGCCGGGGAGACGAAGTGGATGTTGTTGAACCGCAGGTTGTGGCAGGTGCGGAGCTCCTCCGACGTGCACTCCTCGGTGTGCTTGGAATGCTTCCCGACCTTGACCTCCTGGCGGCAGCAGCCGGGGTTCGCCATCAGTGCCTCGAGCTCGTGATCGAAGGCGTCGAGCGCGGCGGCGGCGATGGCGCCGGGAAAGATCACCACGCCGTCCCGCTTCCAGTCGGTGAGCGCCTGCCGCAGGTCGAACAGGTCCTCGTGGTGCGTGCGGCAGTAGGCGTCGATGTCGGCGTCAGCGCGGTCGATCCAGGGCAGGCGTGCCAGGTAGTCCTGCCTGGTGACGGAACGGGTCATGACGGGGCGGGGCTCCGGGACGGTGGTTTCAGCGGGCGGTGGCGTGGCGGGGGAGCTGCCGGCGGCCGCGGTCATTCCGCTCGCTATGCCGCTCGACCACGATGACGTCGAGATACGCCGCCACGATCCCGAGCGCCGGAATCTCGACCATGATCCGCCGGGCCTCGTCGCTGGTGCAAGCGCGGATCCACTCGACGATGTCATAGCCCCAGTCCCAGGTGACGAGCGAGCCGTCGGCCGACATCGGATTGCCATGAAACTCCGGGGGCTCGAGGTGCCGCACACCGTCGGGGCCCCGCTCCGCCCGGCGGCGGGAGGCCGCTTCCGCCCGCACCAGCGGTGTCGTCAACAGGTGCGCGCCCCCGGGCCGCAGCGTCCGCTGCACCTCCCGGAAGGCGGCGTCGGTGTCGAAGATGTGCTCGAAGACATCCTGGGTGATCACGACGTCGAACGACCCCGATTCGAACGTCTGCCGTTCGAGATCCTCCGACCGCCAGCGGCCCCCCGGCTCGAGCATGCCGCAGGGGGTCGCGGGGTCGTACTGCGAGGGCACGTAGCCGGGGCACTCGCGGGCGAGCTTCGCGCTCAGGCCCCGCATCTCCGGCGACGACTCGTGGATCGCGAGCCGTCGCCAGTCGGGAAACCGGGTCTGGAGCGCGACCATCAGGGCCCGCTCCCGCGGCAGCGAGTGGCACCGCTCGCAGAGGTAGTGGTCGCGGAGCCACGCCTCGGTGGCCGAGAAGGTCGTCGACTGTTCGCAGATCGGGCACCAGCCGGCGTGCCGCAGCACGTAGCCGGCGGGTGCGGTGGCCGCCGATGCCGGGGGCGGCAGGGCGTCGGCGGCATGGTCCGGGGGCCGCACGCCGTCGATCACCAGCCGCACGAGATCCAGGAGGTCGCGTCGCTGCCGGGCGGCGATCGCCGCGTGGCGGCCGACGATCCGGTCGCGGGCGGGCGGGTCGTGCCAGGCCTGGAGGATCGCGGCCGTGATCGAGTCGACGTCGCGCGGGTCGCAGGTCACCGCGGCGTCGCCGCAGACCTCGGGGATCGCGGCGACCGCGGCCACGACGGCGGGCGTGCCGTAGCGCATCGCCTCGACGGGCGGGTAGCCGAAGCCCTCGTTGAACGAGGCGTAGACGAGCATCCGGGCCTGCTCGAGCAGATACTCGAGCTGGCCCGGAGGCACCTCGGGGATCGCCGTGAACCGCTCTGGATGTGCGAGCGGGCCCAGGCCGAGGTCGTCGAGCGAAGAGATTCCGACGAACACCACCCGCAGATCCGCCAAGCCGAAGGGATCCCCCTCGGCCGCGAACATTCGGTCGAAGGCGGCAGCCACCGACGGAGCGTTCTTCTCCGGCCGCGCCGCGTGGAGCACCAGGGCGAAGGGGCGGCCATCCTCGCCGATCCCGTTGCCGCGGAAGGGCGTCGGCTCGGGCCGGTCCTTCTCGGCCGAGGAGAGCACCACGAATCGCCCCGGCGGCGGGGCGAACTCGGCCTCGATCTCACCCAGGCAATACCGCGACACGGTGACGAGCGTGTCGACGTGGGGATCGTGGCAGATCGCCGCGTACATCGTCGCGAGGGAGGCGGGATCGGGGGCCGAGGTCGCCAGGAACGAGCCCGGGCCGGCCGCCTGGGGCCGCCAGCCGGCCCGCACGAGCGATCCGGTGATCGCCTCGCGGTCGCGGATCAGTTGCAGGTCGCGGATGTCGTGCAGCGTGCCGACGACCCGCGTGCGGCCGCCACTGAAGGGGAGCCGCGTGCCGGCCCGGCGCATGTACTCGTAGCCGGTGTAGACGACGATCGCCGGACAGAAGAAGGCGTCGAAGCGGCCGGAGTTCACGAGCGTGACGATGTCGGCGTAGGAGCGGACCGCGATCACGCGGATCGCCAGCCGGCGGCACTCGGCCAGCACCCAGGGGTCGATGTGGAGCGCCGGATCGAGGGCGGCCCAGACCGTGACGTCGCTGCGGGCGGCGGCGGCCCCGGCCAGGCCCCGGAACACCGCCTTCCCGTACTCGCCGCCGCCGTGATAGCCAGGCTGGCAGAAGAACAGGTCGACGAGCACGTGCCGCCGCGGCCCGGCCACGAGCGTCGCCAGTGACTCGCTCCGGCAGTCGAGCGGCTCGCCCCGGCAGGCGGCCGCGAAGTTGTCGAGTTCACCGGCGGCGAGCCCGGCGGCCAGGGCCGCGTTGTCGTAGCCGAGCCGCATCTTCGTGGCGCTCGGCAGGGCTCCGGTGGAGACACCCTCCTCGTGGAGGATCTGAACCTCGGGCGAGTAGGCCATGAAGTGGCCGGCGAGCAGGGTGTCGACGGCGAACAGGAACTCCTCGCCGTAGAGCTTCGTCCGCTCGTCGAACAGGGTCGGCATGCCGCGGACGAACACTGGCGAGAGAACGATCGCCGCCCCCTGGAGGACCGGGTTGGCGAGGAACGTCGCCTCGGGTGACCGCCGGCCGAGCCGGCGAAACCGCGGCTGACCGGTCCGCTCGAAGTCGGCCCGATCCTCGTGATACATCGCCGCGAGCCGCCGCCACTCGCCGGGACCGTAGACGGTGTCGTTCCAGGGGTTCTCCCGCCGGCCGTCGGGCGTGACGATGTCGGGGCCGAGCACCGAGCAGGCTGTCTCGCGATACAGCCGCTCGCAGCGGAGGATGAAGTCGGTCTGCTCGATCCGGGTGTCGTTGTTGATCACGGCGATGAACGCGGCGCCGAGCCGGTCGCGGGCATGGGCATAGCCCACGTTGTTGCCGCCGGCGAAGCCGAGGTTGGCGCCCGTCTCCAGGAGCTCGACCTCGGGCATCGCGGCGACCGCCGTGCGCGTGGCCTCGATCACCTCGGCCGGCGAGCCGTTGTCGACCACGACGATGCGCACCGGCCGGCGGCTCTCGAGCCGCACGAGCGACTCCAGGCACCGGGCGGTGACGTCGAAGCGGCCGAACTGGAGCACGACGAACGCGAACGGGGCATCGGGGTCGTCTCCCCGCGCGACGGCCAGCGCGTCGGCCAGGTCGCGGCGGTGATCGAGGGGCGTCTCGACGCCGCCCGCTTCGGCGACGACGCGGCCATGCTCGACCCGGACGCGGCAGCCGCCCGCCGCCAGTTGCCCGAGCAGGGCCGTGTGTTCGGCGAGGAACCCGTGTCGCTCGCGGGAGGGCTCCTCGCCTAGGAACGCGGTGACGAGCGACCAGGCGTGGTCGCGGACTTCTGGCGGCTCGACCGGCAGGGAGTCGGCCGCGGTCGCCCTGCTGATCGTGGTCGGCGCGGCTGCGGGCGGGGTGACTTCAGGTGGCGCGGCCTTGATCGGTGGGGCGACCGGCCGGCTGGGCGGGGGTAGGCCCAGCGCCGCAGCCGTCTCGTCGAGGTAGGCGTAGCCGTGCCGCGTGTCGGGCTCGAGATGAGCGCCTTCGGCCCACTCGTTCCAGGCGTTGACGAACACCAGCCGGTGCTCCGGGGGCTGCTCGCGGATCGTGCGGTCGATCGTCGCCCGCAGCCAGGCGCCGTAGCGGGCCGGTGACGAGCCACTCCATGAAGTCGCCCGTTCCATCCGCCGGGCCGTGTTGTCCCAGGCCGGCATCAGGCCGCGGTACATGCGATAGCCCGGCGCCGTCTCGGCCAGCGAAAAGCCGGCCGCTTCGGCGTAGTCGTGGATGCTGCCGGCGAAGCCCGGCACGGCCGCGACCGCGGCGTCGCCGGCCAGGTTGCGGGCCGGGATCTGCAGCGGTGGAAACTGGATGGCGGCGTCGAAGCCGAATCGTGCCGGGTCGTCCTTGGAGAAGCTGCGGACAGCCACCAGGTGGATCTCGCCGATCCCGGCCCGGCGGCACTCCTCCCGCCAGATGGCCGCCGCCCGCCGCGGATCGGCGAGCGATTCCGGGCGGTAGATCGCCAGGAGCGGCCGCCCGGCCACGCGGATGTAACGCGGGTCACGGAGCAGCGGGATCACGTCGCGGATGAACTCGCGGTCAGCCGCGGGCTCGTGGGACTGCGCCATCAAGATCTCGGTGTCGTGGCCGTCCCACGTCCGGGTCCAGTTCTCGTTGGCCCAGCAGATGCAGAAGGGAAAGTTCGGCCGCCCCGAGCGCAGCATCTCGTCGAGCGGCTTCTCCAGGAGCCGACGCCCGCCGAACCAGTAGTAGTAGAAGCAGAACCCGTGGATCCCGTGGGCGGCGGCCATCGCGGCCTGCCGCTCGAGCGCGGCGGGGTCGGAGAGGTCGTAGTAGCCCACGTCGGGGTGCGGCACATGCGGCTGCTCGTGGCCGGCGTACATCGGCCGGCCGCGGCGGACGTTGGTCCACTCGGTGAAGCCCTCGCCCCACCAGGCGTCGTTCTCAGGAATCCGGTGAAACTGGGGCAGGTGCAAGGCGATCAGCCGCACGCCGGCTTCTTGGACCGGAATCGGTGCAGGCGCCGGCAGGGGCACGGCTGGCGGCAGGGGCACGGCTGGCGGCAGGGGCGGCCGCACGACCACGCTCGGCGGTGCCGGGGTCGCGGGACGTGCCGCCGACGTATCTCGCGGGGTTGGTCCTCGGCAGGCCTGCCAGTCACGGTAGGAGTCGGTCCAGCGGAAGAAGAGCGGCCAGCGAGTGAAGAGCCGCTGCCGCAGCCGCTGCTTCGTGGCGATCGAGATGGGAAGCGAACGCCACCACCGCCTACCGGCCGCCGAAACCTTCCGTCGCAGCCAGTCGGTCGGTCGCGACATCGCCCGCCGCCGGAACGACCGCAGCGGCCGCGTCAGCTTCCAGGAGTTGCTGCCCTCGAGCGTGAGCAGCTGCCGTTCGAGATCGTCGTGGGCGAGTTCGCTCTCGGCGGCCTGGGCTGCCGCCGCGGCCAGCAGCAGTTCAAGTTCGTTGGCCCTGGCCTCGAGCGCCTGAGCCCGCGCCTCGGCGGCGGCTCGATCCCGGTCGAGCGCCGCCCTCTCCGCGGCGGCGGCGGCGACGGCCTGCCGGTCATGGTCGCCGGCCCGGGAGAGTTCCTCGACTCGGCGCGAGGCATCGCGGAACCGGGCTTCGAACGCTGCGGCCCTGGCCTCGGCCGCCTGGCCCGCCGCTTCGAACTCGGCCAGTCTGGCGTCGCGGCTGGCGGCAGCGTCGTTGCGCGCGGCGACGGCGTTCGTGAGCTGCCGCTCCAGGTGGACGACCTGGTTCTCCAGGGCGGCTCGGGCCTCGGTCTGCTCCGTGAGGCCCCGTGCGGTGTGCTCCAGCCGCGCCCGGCCGTCGTCCAGCTGTCGGCGGGCGAGGTCGAGCTGGCTCTGGAGGTTGACAGCTTGATCCTGTCCCTGATGAATCGCGGCATCGCGGGCTTCCCGCGCCTCGGCGAGTTCGGCCATCAGCCGGGCGTTCGCGTCGTCGGCCTCGGCGAGCGACTGGTCGAGCAGCTGCATCCGGCTGCCGAGGCTTCGGCACTGACTCCATTCCTGAAACCCGTGCCCGGCCACGGCCCCACGGTCACCCGGGCCGACGTCCACTCGGGGCGGCTCGCTGCCGGCGAGCGCCGCCAGTTCCTCGTAGAGGGCGATCGCTTCCGGGCAGGTGGCGGCGAGGAACGCGACCCGCGAGGCCTCGGTGACCTGGGAGAGCAGGTCGGGTCGGAACCGGTCGGGCGGCTCCCCGAGCGGGACTCCGAGCACCTGCCGCACCGCCGCAAAGACCTCGCCCGGATCCCTGCTGACCTGCGTGAGGTCGCGCACGAGCGACTGCTCGGGATGCTTGACGACGAAGTCGCGGATCAGGCGGTTGTAGTGCAGCCACACCTGGATGGCGAAGGGCGGGTTCGAGCGAAACGCCTCGTCACCACGACGGAACAGCGAATCGACGACCTCCCACGGTCGCCGCACGACGAACAGGAAGCGGGCCTCCGGCACCACGCGGCGCCAAAACTCGAGGTGGAGCGTGGTCCGTGGATCCTTCCAGCCCCAGATGCCGCCCGGCTCGCGACGGGCGGCCACCAGGGCCTCGGCC